>NZ_JBVJMV010000008.1:37778-296497 GCF_055584025.1 Streptomyces sp. NPDC104309
CCGGACAAGCCGGGCCATGAGGGGCCGGACAAGCCGGGCCACGAGGGGCCGGACAAGCCGGGCCACGAGGGGTCGCAGAAGCCGGGTCATGAGGGGCCGGACAAGCCCGGCCACGAGGGGTCGCACAAGCCGGGTCATGAGGGGCCGGACAAGCCCGGCCACGAGGGGTCGCAGAAGCCTGGCCACGAGTGTTCGCAGAAGCCCGATCACGAGTGGTCGCACAGGCCCGGCCATGAGGGGCCGGACAAGCCGGGTCATGAGTGGTCGCACAAGCCTGGCCACGAGGGGCCGGACAAGCCCGGCCACGAGTGTTCGCAGAAGCCCGATCACGAGGGGCCGGACAAGCCGGGTCATGAGGGGCCGGACAAGCCCGGTCATGAGTGGTCGCACAAGCCGGGTCATGAGGGGCCGGACAAGCCCGATCACGAGTGGTCGCACAAGCCCGGTCATGAGTGGTCGCACAAGCCCGATCACGAGTGGCCGGACAAGCCTGACCACGAGTGGTCGGAGGACCCGGGGCACCGAGGCTCGCTTTCGAACACGGGTTCCTCGGGCGGCGAATGGATTCTCGGCGGTATCGCGGCGGTTCTCCTCGCGGCCGGATCGGCGGCCACGCTGATCGCCCGCAGGGCGCGTCGACGCGGCTAAGGGTCGTCCCGTAATCCCTGGCGGGCGCGCGACGACAGCTACGGCACCTCGCCCCGTTGTCGGAATGTCCGCATGCATTCAGTATGCGGACGTCCCTCCGCCTTGCGATGCACCGCATCTGACGCCGCGCGCTGATCCACCACGGATTGCGGGGCAGCCCTTAGCTTTGGCCCATGGCCGAACTGCTGCTGCACCTCACCGAACGCCCCTTGTGGGAGGCGGCCCGCGGGATCGGGACGTACGAGATGTCCACCCGCGGCCGCACCCTGCACGAAGAGGGCTTCATCCATTGCTCGTTGCCGCACCAGCTCGACGGCGTGGCCGAGATGCTGTACGGCGCCGGGAGCCGGGCCGGGGCCGGAGACCAGGATCTGGTGGTCCTCGTCATCGACCCCGCCCGGCTCCCGGCACCCGTACGGTACGAGTCCGTCGCGCCCGGCGGCGAGGAGTTCCCGCACATCTACGGCCCCGTCCCGGTGGACGCGGTCGTGGAGGTGCGCCCCTGGCTCCGCAAGGAAGGCGACCCCGTATGACCCCCGCACCCCCCACCGGCCCCACGGGTCGCACCGGCCCGGAGCGCGCCGGTACTCCCATCGTCGCCGTCACCGGCGCGAGCGGTGCGGTCGGCGGCCGTGTCGCACGGCGCCTCGCACGGGCCGGAGTGCCCGTGCGACTCCTCGGCCGCGACCCGTCCCGGCTGCCGGAGCTGCCCGGCGCCGTCGCCGCGCCGCCCGCCCCCTACGGCGACGGGGAGGCCATGCGCCGCGCCCTCGCCGGGGCGCACACCCTGTTCCTCGTATCGGCGCACGAGAGCCCCGACCGGGTGCGCCGGCACACGACGGCCGTGGACGCGGCGGTCGCCGCGGGCGTCGGACGCATCGTGTACCTCTCCTTCGTCGGCGCCGCGCCGGAAGCGACGTTCACCTTCGCCCGGGACCACTGGCACACCGAGGCGCACATCCGGGTCGCCGAGGTCCGATACACCTTCCTGCGCGACAACCTGTACCTCGCGGGGCTCCCGGCGATGACCGGCGCCGACGGGGTGCTGCGCGGTCCGGGCGGCGACGGCCGGGTGGCGGCGGTGGGACACGAGGACATCGCGGACGCCGCGACCGCCGTGCTGCTGGCCGACACCGAGACCGACGGCACCCGCCACGACGGGGTCACGTACGACCTCACGGGCCCCGAGGCGTTCACCCTCGCCGAAGCGGCCGAGGAGATCGGCCGGGCCGCCGGACGGACCGTCACCTATGTACCGGAGACCCGCGAGGAGGCCTATGCCTCACGGGCTCGGTACGGTGCCGAGGACTGGGAGGTGGCCGGCTGGGTGACGTCGTACGAGGCCATCGCCGCCGGCGAGATGTCCACGGTCTCGGACGCCGTGCCGCACCTCACCGGGCACCCCGCGACGAGCCTGGCCATGTATCTCAGGGAGAATCCGGAAAGCTACCGGCATCTGCTGAAGACGGACTGAGCTCCGGCGGACCGGGCGCACGGCGGGCGCCACCGCGGGAGGGAGAGCGGGCGGGCATGCGTACGGACACCCCGTGGGGCCCTTGGGACCCGCCCCCGCTCGACGAGGCCGCCCGCCTGTTCGCTCCGGTGCGCGTCCCCTGGTGGATCGCGGGCGGCTACGCGATCGAGCTCGCCGTGGGCCACACCTTCCGGGACCACGGCGACATCGACGTACTCCTGCTGCGCCGTGATCAGCTCACCGCCCAGCGCATCCTGGCGGGCTGGGATTGGTGGGCCGCCGATCCGCCCGGCACCCTGCGCCCCTGGCTCCCGGGCGAGGTGCTGCCGCCGCACGTCCACGACATCTGGTGCCGCCCCGGACCCGCCGAGCCCTGGCGCGTCCAGCTCATGCTCGACGACGCGGAGGGGGCCGACTGGCTGTTCCGCCGCGACCCCCGCATCCGCCTCCCGCTGGACCGGCTCGGCCGGACCTCGAAGGACGGCGTCCCGTACCTCTCTCCCGAGGTGCAGCTCCTGTACAAGGCCAAGTCCCCGCGCCCCAAGGACGAGCAGGACTTCGCGGCTGTGCTGCCGGCCCTCACCTCGGACCAGACCTGCTGGCTGACCGGGGCGATCGCTCTGGCCCACAGCGCCGACCACCCCTGGGCGGCACGTCTGCGCGCTCACGTGGCCGGCTGACGGTCTCTCACGGCTCCGGACTCCTACCTCTGTCCTCAGGGGAAAAGTAACCAGCGGGGTGGCTTTCGGGTAGTCAGGTGAGTGTCGAGCGGCCGGGCCGGATCGAGCGCGTCGTGAATGCGGCCCAGGCACGGGCGGAATGGCGTTCTGTGCCCGCACCATCGAGCGGCCGGACGAGGTGTGCGCCGGGCGGTTGCCGGCACCGGACTCGGTGGGCCGAGGGTGCCTGGCCCTCTCCCGGCCTGGCTCCGCTTGACCTTGACACAGTGACAAGGTCTTCACTGCAGCCAAGGAGGTGGTCCTCATGGCCATGCCGAAAGAGGACACGAACACGATGCGCGTTCTCCAGGGGCTGGAGAACAACAGCTCGTCGGTCCGGCTGCAGGCAGCGCTGGCGGTCGGCTCGACCCCGGCCCCGGGGTTCATCGGCAAGCTCATTGAGCGATGCGCGATCGAACCCGAGTTCCACGTGCGCGAAATGCTGACGTGGGCGCTCACCCGCCACGCGGCATCGATGACGATCCCGGGGCTTCTCGGCGAAGTCCGCTCGGAGCGTGCGCAGGCACGGAGCCAGGCGTTGCACACGCTGTCCAAGATCGGGGATCGGCAAGCGTGGCCGGCGATCACACCGGCGCTGCTGTCCGACGCCGACGACGAGGTGGCCCGGAGCGCCTGGCGGGCAGCGGTCGTGCTCGTGCCCGAAGGTGAGGAGCACGAGTTGGCCGTAGTGTTGGCGACGCAGCTCGGGCGCGGCGAACGCGAGACGCAGCTGAGTCTCAGCCGGGCGCTGATCGCGCTCGGGGAGGTGATGTTGCCGGCGCTGGGCGCCGCGACGACGGATCTCGACCCTCGCGTGCGCGCGCACGCGATCGCCACGGAACGGCTGTGGCGCGACCCGGATGCCGGATTCGAGTTCGCGATCGAGGAGGCGAAGCGCATCGCAGCCCTCGGCGGGGCCGGCCAGGAGGGGCGGTAGGCAGTGTTGATCGGTGATGTCGCGCGACGGGCCGGGGTCAGCGCCCGCATGCTCAGGCATTACGAATCGCTCGGCCTGGTGCGGCCGACGGGTCGTACCGGCTCCGGCTATCGGGAGTACTCCAGCGCGAACATCCGGCGAATCTTCCACATCGAGAGCCTGCGGTCATTGGGGCTGTCGCTGCACGACGTCAGGCGCGCGCTCGACGACCCCGGCTTCGCACCCGCGGGGCTCGTCGACGACCTCATCCGCCAGACGCGAGACCGCATCGCAGCGGAGACGGAACTGCTCACGCGACTCCGTCGGATCGGTGCCGCGGAACCCACCGGCTGGGAGGACGTCCTCCAGATCGTCGCGCTCCTCCAAGCGTTGGGGTCGACGAGCGCGGGGGCGCGGCAGCGCGCGGCCCTGTCCGCGGTCGAGGAAGTCCCCGTGCCGGTGGAAGCACTGGTCGAGGCCGTGCTGAGCGAGTCGGACCCGAACGTGGCCGGAGCCCTTCGTTGGGCTCTGGCGCAATCGGGCGAGGACGGGCCGGCACTGCTGGCGGAGGGCCTCGGCTCACCAGCGGCCGAGGTGCGGAAACGTGCCGTCCGGTCCATCGCCGAGATTCCGAGCGCTCAGGCGACCGCACTGCTGCAGGACGCCCTCACGAACCCCGACATCGTGGTCCGCAGGTACGCGGCTCTGGCGCTCGGGGCACGTGGGGTAGCCGACGCGGTCCCGACGCTCATCGACATGATCGTCGAGGAGAGGAACGACGCCGACGCCGCCGACGCACTGAGCACACTGGCGAGTGATCCCGCGTCGGCGGATCAGATCGCTACTGGGCTCATCGACTGCCTCGATAACAGCACCATGGGATCGTCTGCACGTCTACGGCTGACACAGGCGCTCGCGGACATCCCGGGGATCGCGACGTCACGTGCCCTCGCAGATCTGTCACTTGACGAAGACCGTGCCGTTGCGCTTACCGCGACATACATTCTCAAGCTGCGCGACGCACGATAGCGAAGCCCTCCTGGGGTGCTGTGCGAGTGGACCCCAGTTGTTGCTGGTCGCCGCCGACAGGCCCACGGCATCGCCGAGGCCCCCGGCTGTACGGAGCTTCACGCCACGCGGTACAGGCGTACCGCCCCGGGGCGGGCGGACACCCCATCGAACCCGCGGCGGTTCACCCGCCACTGCTGCCTGGCCGTCCTCCGCCGGATCACCGAAGCCGATCGGATCACTGGCTGTCCGCACGCGCCGACACGCGACCGGTCAACCTTCTCTGGCACACCGTGGCCCACCAGCGGGTGATCCTCACCGTCCGCGAGCTGCGGCGCCTCGGCCGCGGCGCCGCCGAACTCCTCACCATCGCCGAGGACCTGCGGCACTATGACATCCGGCTCGAACTCCTCACTGGCCCGCTCCAAGGCGGCTACGACCCGTCCGGGCGCGGCGCCGCCCTGTTCGCCTTCTTCGCCGGCGTGGCCGAGTCCGAACGCGAGTGCATCCGGGAGAAGTCCCTCGAAAGCCGAGCCTCCGCCCGCGAGCGCGGTCGGTACAGCGGGCGGGCCAAGGTCTTCGACGATGACATGAACGCCTACGCCCGCACCCTGCGGGCCAACGGCGTCCCCGTCCCCGAGATCGCCCGCAAACCTGTCATCCCGTCCGGCAAGGACAAAGGCGAGCACCCCTCGGTCGCCACCGTCTGCCGTGTCCTTGCCGAGGCGGATGGAACTGCCTGATCATCACACAGAGCTACTTTTCTCCTGGGGGCGGAGGCGGGGGTCCGGGCCCCTCACCTCACGTATGCGCCCGCCCGCGCCGCCGCGACCGCGGCTTCGGCGGCGCGGTCCGCCGCCGCCTCGTCGAGCGGGTCGCCGCTGGCCAGCAGCCGGTAGTAGAGAGGGGCCGACACGGCGCGGATCACCTCGTCCGGGTCCGTGCCCGAGGGCAGCTCGCCGCGCCCGACGGCGTCGGTGACGCAGCCGGACCACTCCTTGACACGGATCGCGTAGAAGCGGTGCAGCGCCTCCGAGGTGCGCGGGTCGCAGGTCGCCGCGGCGATCACGGACTTGAACAGGGCGCCCTGCCGCGGATCGCTGAGGGTGGTGACCACCAGCCGGGCGTTGGCCCTGAGGTCCCCGGCCAAGGAACCCGTGTCCGTGCGGGGTGAGGACTGCTCGGCCATGTCGTGGAGGAGGTCCGCGATCAGGCCGGTGGGCGTGGACCAGCGCCGGTAGACGGTGGTCTTGCCGACTTCCGCGCGGCGCGCGACATCGGCGAGGTCCAGGCGGTCGAAGCCGTGCTCGGCCAGGGCGTCGCCCGCGGCCCGCAGGACGGATTCGCGGACCCGGGCGGTACGGCCGCCGGGTCGGACGGTGCCGGGTTCCGCATCCTCGGGCGTCATAACGGGTCTCCAGTTCCATTAGTTGGTCCGACTCTGTTACGGTGACATTCATCTTAACGGAACCTGAGTTCCGTTACGCCTCCCATCGAGGAAGGGCCGTCATGTCCGCACCCAGCCATGCGCCATCATCCGACGCCACTGGCGTTGACGATGCCACCGACGTCGCCGGTACTGACGATGTCACCGATGTCATCGACGCCGCCGCTCCGGCCGCCCCGCCCTCGGGGATCCATATGACCGGGCGGCAGAAGCTCGTCCTGACTCTCCTCCTCGGCGCCCAGTTCATGATCGCCGTGGACTTCTCGATCCTGAACGTCGCGCTGCCGGCCGTCGGCGAGGGCCTCGGCTTCTCCCTCTCCCACCTGCAGTGGATCGCGACCGCGTTCGCGCTCGCCGCCGCCGGATTCACCCTGTTGTTCGGCCGCGTCGCCGACCTCGTCGGCCGCAAGCGGCTGTTCCTGGGCGGCATGGTCGTCCTCGGTCTCTCCTCCGCCCTGGGTGGACTCGCCACCTCGCCCGAAGTCCTGCTCGCCGCACGGGTGTTGCAGGGCCTCGCCACGGCCGCGGTCACCCCGGCCGGACTCGCCCTGCTGACCACGGCCTTCAAGGAAGGCCCACTGCGGGAACGCGCGCTGGGCCTCAACGGCGCTCTGATGTCCGCCGGATTCACCGCCGGGGCCATCCTCGGCGGCCTGCTCACCGATCTGCTCTCCTGGCGCTGGGCCTTCTTCATCAACGTGCCGGTGGCTGCCCTGGTGGTGGCTCTCGCCCCCGCCGTCATCACCGACTCGCGCCCCGCGCACCGCCCCCGGCTCGACATCCCCGGAGCCGTGACCGTCACCGGCGGACTGCTCCTGCTCGTCTACGGACTGACCCAGGCAGGCGAGTCAGGCTGGACCACGCCCACCACCCTGGCCGCACTCCTCGCGGGTCTCGTGCTCCTCGTCGGCTTCTGGCACGTGGAGAAGAGGGCCACCGCGCCGCTGGTTCCCGTACGCATCCTGAAGCAGAGCAGTGTCATCTGGGGCAACACCGCCGGTCTGATCGCCTTCGTCACCGAGACCTCACTGGTCTTCCTGCTCACCCTCTATCTGCAGGAGGTTCTCGGCTACTCACCGCTCGCCACCGGTCTCGCCTTCGGCGTCCTGGGCATCGGCACCGTGATCGGGGGCGCGTCCGGCGGCCGCGCGGTCGGCCGGTTCGGCAGCCGGACGACCATCGCCACGGGAGGCGTCATCCAGGCCGCCGCCACACTTTCCCTGGTGGCGCTCGGGACATCGGGGGCCTGGATCTGGCTCCTGCTGGTGGCCACGTTCATCGGCGGCATCGGCAACATGCTGATGATCGTCGGCTTCATGGTCACCGCGACCTCCGGACTCCCCGATGAGGAACAGGGCCTGGCCACCGGCCTCGCCACCATGACCCAGCAGGTCGGCATCACGATGGGCATCCCGCTGATGAGCGCCGTCGCCACCGCCCGGATGTCCGCCCTCGGCGACACCGGCCCCGAGGGCGTCCTGTCGGGCGTCTCGGTCGCGATCCTGGTCGACTCGGCCCTGGTTCTGGCCGGCGCGCTGCTGGCAGGTGCCTTCCTCGGCCCCCGTCGGGCGAGGGCCGGTTCGCGGCGGTGACACGGGACGCCTCCGCGGTGACACGGACCTGCTGCGTGGGCCCCCGCGGTGGCGCGAGGACGCCGGACGGATCGGTCTCCGTCCGGCTTCTCCGACCTGTCAGCCCTCGTCGTGCGCTCTCCGCAGCGCGGCGATGTCCAGCTTCTTCATGGCCATCATCGCCGCGGTGGTCCGGGCGGCCTTCGTCGCGTCCCGGTCGCCGATCAGATCGATCAGCGCCTCGGGGACGACCTGCCAGGAGATGCCGTACCTGTCCTTCAGCCAGCCGCAGGGCCCCTCTTCGCCCCCGTCGGTCAGACTGCTCCAGTAGTAGTCCACCTCGTCCTGGTCCGCGCAGTGGATCTGGAACGAGATGGACTCGTTGAAGGTGAACTGCGGTCCCCCGTTCAGCCCCACGAATTTCTGGCCGTTGAGCTCGAACTCGACCGCCATCGCCGACCCTGCGGGCCCGGGACCCGCTTCGGTGTAGCGGCCGATCCTGCCGAGGCGGGAGTTCCTGAAGACCGAGAGATAGTACTCCGCCGCCTCCTCGGCCTGCCCGTCGAACCACAGACATGTGGTGAAGCCCTCGGTGGTCATCGCTGTCTCCTGTCGTGAGCGCATGTCTGTCCGTCCTGCGCGCATGTCCACCCATACCGACTGATCCCGTCCCGGAAACTCGTCGGTCACATTTGGGGTATCGGCGACACCCCGGTCGGCGGCCGGCAGTCGCGGATCGGCGCGCGTCCGGTCCGGGCCGGGACCGATCCCGTCCTCCGCGTACGAAGAGGGCAATCAGTACCGTCCGGCTCCATATGGTCCCGGTGGGTGCGGCGAGAGCGACCGCCGGAGCGCACGACGACGGTGGCTGCATGGACGGTGACCGACAGCATCGCAGCTGGGAAGCGGACCGGCGCGACCGCCCCCGGTCCGGACGCGGAGCGGCAGGCTCCTGGTGACGGCGGAGACCGGTCCCGCCCCCGCATCGGACAAATGGCGGATATCCTAAGGGTGTTGACCCTACGCTCCTCGGAACGGGACCGCGCAGTCCCGCAGGTTGTGGGAGCCGTGGCAGAGCGGCCCACTGCAATCGGCGTGCGGAAGGTCCTCCGCACGCCGACTGAGGGGGTTCGGGCGGACGTGCCCTCCCCGTCCGCGGGTTCGCATCCCGCCGGCCCCGCAGCCGCTCGGCCGATCCCGTGCGATCGGCTCGGACGGTCCGACCCTCCGGGCTGTTCCCGGTGCCGCCCTTGGTGCGCCCCCTCGCGCAACGCGCAGCCGCCCGGCGGCAGTCGCATCCGGCGCTTCGGCAACGCCGCGTACCTGCCACCGACTTCGAACCCGGTCGAACGATTCCCGATGCCCAGGGTCGCTGTCCGATCGTCCTGGAGAGGCGTCTACCGTGTGGCCATGGACGCTTCCCCATTCGGCCGACGGGTCGGCAAGGCCTTGATCGTGACAGTGATCGCCACGGCCATATCCCATCTGCTTCTGTCCGATGGGTTGTCCGTGTCCTTGTGGAGCCAGGCGTCGGAGAACATGGGGGAGGCCGTGGCCTTCTCGGATGGTCAGGCGTTCACGATGGCGGTCCTCAACACCGTGATCGCCATGCCGGTCGTCCTCTGGGCCGGCATGCGACTGCTGCGCGAGCGACGCGTCTACCTGATGGTGCTCGTGGGCATCCTCGGCTGGTTCGCCACCGTCGGCCACGGCATCGACCGTATCGACGACCGCCCCGGCGCGCTGCTCTCCCTTGGCACTCTCGCCGCGTTCGCCGCTGTCACCGCGCTGTCTTCCCTCCTCCTGAGGCCCCGTCGCACCTGAGTGGCGCTCAGCCCACCTGCGACCGTACGAAGAAGACCACTCCCCGGTCCGTCATGGACGCCGCGCCCGGCGGCCCGCGGACCGGCGGGCTCACGAGCACGCCGCCGGAGCCGGGGAAAGGGGGCTCCCGGACGTTCCGAACCGGACCGCCAGGCCCTTGGACGCTCCTGCGGCGGCCTGAGTAAGAAAGTCCACCCGGCCGGCGACAACCAGGCGCGCCTCACGCCTGCCTGCATGCCGAACGGCCCGGCGGCGTCAGCTGATGTGGTCGGTGAGCACGCAGCCGTCCACGAGGGCCGGCTCTTCCTTGAAGCCGCTGGGGATTCCAGTCGCGTCGTCACAGAACAGGTGCAGGAGCCCCGCCCTCGTCCTCGACAGGCAGGGGAAACGATCCTCGCTGAGAGGGCCTCACTGGCCCACCCTGCCATCGATGCGCTCGCGCAACAGGTCGGCGTGCCCACAGTGACGGGCGTACTCCTCGATCCTGTGAACCATCAGCTCCCGCACCGCAATTCCGTCCTTCCCCACACGCTCCCCCAGATCCGGGTGCTCGGCCAGTGCGGCGTCGGTCGCGGCCTGCTCGCGCTCCAGGTCGCAGTACGCGGTGTCGACCTCGGCCTGCTCGGCGACAGCGCCGTCGAAGTCCGCGTCACGCTTGCCGTACAGCTTCGGCAGCGGATCGCCGTCGCTGATCCAGTTGCGCCAGTCCCGTTCCACCTCGGCGAGATGCCGAACCAGGCCGAGCAGCGACATCGTCGACGGAGGTACCGACCGACGGGCCAGTTGCTCCGCGTCCAGGCCCTGGCACTTCAGCCGCAGGGTCATGCGGTAGTTCGTCAGGAAGTCCTGCAGCGTCGCCAACTCGCCGTCCGGGCTGACTCCTTCGTTGTCGCGGGGATCGTCGTCCGGGTCGGCCCACATGTCGGGGTAGATGGTTGCCCGGCTCCAGCGTGCAGGTGTGTCGCTCATACGTGTCATGTTGGTCCGTGAGGGCCTGGGTCGGCCAGTGCATTTCTCAACGTTTATCACTTCCGGACTTCGTTGAGGACGAGGGCGAGGACGAGGGCCAGGGCGGCGCAGGCGATGTCGCCGACCCGGTCGGGGGCGAGCACGACGAGCTCGGGGGTTCGCCGGCGTTCCTTCGCGCCGTCATCACGCCGCGGATCCACGCCCACCCGTGCCGGTACGCAGAAGACCGCACCCGGTCTGCCATGGACGCCGTGTTCGGCGGCCAGCGGACCGGGTGCGGTCGGGGTGGGCGATTCGACCCACGCAAGTGAGGGTCGGGCGGCCCGAGCCGGGATCAAGCCTTCTTGGTCTCCTAGTAATGGGCCAGGTCGGTGACCTGCGGAGATCTTCCTGGTGGGTCGCTGACCTGGCCCTTTATCGATTGCTGGCGATGGGGTACGACGGTCTCGATCGGGTGTCCTGCGGACTGTGTGCGGACTGATTGCCGACTCGGGGACTGCCGTTGAGGCTCAGCCGTCCATGGCGTCCTTGATCTCGTCTCGAAGCCTCTCCTGTCTATTTGCGCTGAGCGAGGCACCTTCGGTGACGCGAAGAGCCCACGGCGTATCACACCAACCGTCGTGGTTCGGATCTGGACAGATGGCGTCGACGAAGCGGTCAACGAGGGCGTCCTTCTGCTCCGCTGTGGCCTCCATGGCGATGACTACTTTCCAGAGCTCAGGCGTGTCACTCATTTCTGAGTCCTTGCTTTGCCGTCGAGGTCGTACTGACTGGCTGGATCACCGGATAGCCGTACAGGTTTGCGCCTCCAGGCGCGCGGATTGCGGGCGAAGGCCCGGCGCATCGCGCCGTGCCGCAGCACGTCGGTGTCGTCGATGCTGTCCGTCCTTGCGAGCATTTCGGCGACCAGCGACATCACCTTCGCGTCTGGCGCGGCCCCGATCCAGGTTCAGAGGCAGAAGCTGGCTGCCATCCGCAGCCCTGGTCTGACCGGCTGTCACCTTTCCCCGCATCTCGGGGGACCTCACCCCCGGCCGACCGATGACCGCAATGGTCACCGGCCGTCATCACACGCCCGAAAGCATCACCCAGTGCACGCGGGCTGAATGTTTGCGTTTGGAAGACTCATACGGAAGCCCTCAAGGCAAGAAAGCCCAGACGAAAGCCGCCAGCATCGGGACGATGAGTATGTCGAACCATCCGTAGCGAAGGCTTCTCGTTGCCGGGATTCTTTCGCCCGCTTCAACGGTCTTCTGTGCCCGAAGTACTGCATGCCTGAGATCCCGCCGGGACCCGCTTGCTCTTTTGCCGTCGAAGATGGAACGTGTCATGGACCACGGCATCACCACCCCGATTCCTTCTAGCTCGATTGCGCCGCCCCTGCCCTCTCTGCCGAGCAGGCGCACGGCGTCCAGTCCTGCACGGTATGTGAAGAGAGGGTTGCACACCGTGACTTTGGTGTCACTCCATTCAATGAACGGCGTGATGCCGATGCGAACAAGTATCCAGCTCACCCCGCACGGCAGGGACAGGGCTAGGGATGCCTCCCAGACGTCTTTTGGTGCACCAGAATCAAAGAACAGGAAGTAGACGGCGGCAGCCATCATTGCTGCGACCATTGCGATGGATGTCGAGAAGGTGACCTTGTTCCTGTAGCGCATTTGGTAATCCTCAATGGTGCATGTCCGGCATGGTCGATTGCCTGCCGTTGGCGTGAATTGTGTGATTGAGGAGGCGGTGAGATTTCCTCCTTAATTCTCTTGCAATCCTGAAATGGTAGGAAAGGTGCCAGGGGTGCCGCACAAATCGTACGACACCCCTGGTTGTCATTGGAAGCTGCCTAGCAGTAACGCATCTTCCAGCTCATCCCGCAGGTGAGCGTGCCGGTCCAGGAATTACCCGCGTAGTTCCATGCCGTGCGCCGGTAGGAGACCCTCATTGCGTGGCTGCCCCGGCCTACGGCGTGTCGGCCACCTCGGGAGAATCCGCGACTCGACTTCCACCAGGAGCCGGCGGCGAAACGGCCCGCGCCGACGCCAACTGCGGTCCATGCTGCGGACTTGGCCGTGGACTTCCAGTACTTCTTCGTGCGCCATCGTCCTCCTCGGCCGTCGGCTATGGACGTGGCGGCGAAGACGGCGACGCTGGCGACGGCGCAGGCTCCGGCCGACGCGACGATGCAGGCGGCGGTGGCGCCGTATCCGGCGTAGGTCCGCCAGTTCTTCCGGACGTGGCGGGCGGCGCGCTTGAAACCGCGCTTGACCTTCTTCCAGCTCCACCACTTTCCGTCCAGGTCGTAGCGGTTGAGCGGGTCGCCGTTGACGTACTCGTACGCGTTGGCTCCGCCGCCGTAGACGGGGTCGATGGACAGGAAGCGTCCGGTGGTGGGGTTGTAGAGGCGGACGCCCATGAGGGTGAGCCCGGTGAGGGTCTCGGTGGAGCGTTGCTTGCCTCCCAGCCAGTTGTAGCGGGTAGCGGCCTGGCCGGTGCGGGGGTTGCCGTACTCGTCGCTGTCCAAGGCGACGGGGGCCTTGGAGGTGTCCAGCGGCAGTTGGAGGGCCACATCGCCGTGGATAGTGGTGAGTTGCAGGACGGTGCCGCCGGTTTTGGTGGTGGTGGCGGCGAGGTCTCCGGAGGCGGAGTCGACGTTCCGCGTCAACGCACCGGTGGTGGTGTCCTCGGTGATCCAGCGGGGGTTGTCGCCGTCGCTGTCGTAGTGGTTGACCTTGGACTGTTCCTGTGTCCAGGTGGTGCCACTGCCGGCTTCGACCTTCCATGAGCGGAAACGCAGGTTGGCGTCGAGCTGCCAGGTCTGGCGCTTACCGCCCGACGTCTGCTGATGGGCCAAGTCGTTGGCGTAGTAGCCGATGGTGCCGTGCCCCGCGAGGGCGGTGGTGCGGCCGAACGCGTCGTAGGTGTAGCCGGTGTCGACGATGCGGTCGGCGCTGTCGTAGGTGTGGCTGGTGGTCGTGCCTCCTGATGTGGGGCAGTCGGCGCCGGGCGTACCGGTCGCAGAGGTGAGGGACTTACGGTTCGTGCGCGCGTCGAAGGTGTAGCTGCGACGCGTGCACTCGGTGTTCCACGTGTCCTCGACCGTGGTGAGCCGGCCGGTGGCGTCGTAGCGGTAGGTCTGGTCGGACCAGCCCGCGTGGGATGCGACCTGGCCGTGGATGGACTCGGTCACCGTGTCGGAGTAGACGATCGTGCCGTCGCTGTCGCGGGTGTAGGTCCGGTCAACGGCCGTGCCGGTGGTGTCCTCGGTCTGCTTGAGGGTGTAACCGCCGGGCAGTTTCTCGCTCGACACCGAGCCGTCGGCATCGTAGGTGGCCTGGAAAGTGCCGGCGATGGAGTCAGCGGTCCTGGTGGCCAGGCCGCGCGGCTCGATGGCCGTGTCATAGGTGAAGGTGACGGTGGAGGGCGCGTTGTCGGTGGCCTTGACCGGCCGTCCGAGCAGGTCGTACTCGGTGGTGGTGGTGCCGCCGTCGGCGTCGGTGTAGGAGATTTGGCGGCCGAGCTTGTCGTACGCCTTGGTGATGGTGCCGCCGGTCGGCGAGGTGGTCTTTACGGCCTGGCCGGTGGCCGGGTCGTACTCGGTGGTGGACTCGGGGACCGCCTGGCCGATGCCGCCGGTGATGGCGACCTTGGTCTGACGGCCCGCGTTGTCGTACGTGGTCGTGGTGGTGCGGGTGACGCCGTTGGCGGTTTCGCTGACCTTGCCGGGGTTGCCCCACCAGTCGTATTCGGTGGTGGTGGTCGGCAGTTCGGTCGGGTTGCTGCCGCCGCCGGTGATCGCGCCTGCCGGGCCGGTGGAGCAGACCAGGTCGGCCCACTCCGGGCGCCCGGCACAGGTGCCGCTTCCGGTGGGAGACCAGTACGTTGTCACCCTGGTGGCGGCGTCCGTACCGTTCGCACCCGGAAGGAGTTGCTTGACCGTGCGGCCCTGGGCGTCGTACTCGGTTTTGGTGGTGATGGCCAGCCCGCCCGGGTCCTGGACGGTCTGGGTGGGCAGGCCCTTGGCCCAGTCGTAGACCGTCTGCGACACGCGGGGCTCGCCTTGCACACCGGGGTGCTCACGCACCTGCGCGCCCGTGGTGACCTTGGTGACCTGGTCCTTGACCTTGGCGGTGCCGTCGGTCGGGCGTCCGGCGTCGTACTCGTTGACCGTCCAGGTTCGTGCGGTCACGGAGGTGCCTGCCGGGACGAGGGTGGTGGTGCCTGACTTCAGGTCCGTGGTCAGGTCGATCCGGCGAAGCGGCCCGAACTCTTCGAGTTCCCGTGTACCGGCCTCGTTGTAGACGGAGCGGGTTGCCAGGATGTCGGCGCGTTCGCCTGCAGGGAGCTGGGCGATGCCCAGGTCGGCCTGGACGGCCCTGTCGTCCGTGGTGAGCCCGAGGGCGACGGCCCGGTTGGCGGCCGACAGTTCACGGACGGTGTTGCCGAACTGGTCGTACTCGGTGGTGGAGATGTGTCCGCCGGGAGTGGCGGAGTTGATCTCGCGTCCGGACACTCCGAGGTAGTGCACGTCGGCCCGCTTGTAGTCACCGGAGGTGAGCGAGCTGCCGGTGTGGGACGCCGGGACGGCGTCGGCCGGGAAGACGGCGGCGGCATCGGTGGGTGTGTCCAGCTGGCCCCACGCCTTCACGTCCGCCGCGCCCATCTTGTACGGGGCGGCGGTGCCGGTCAGCGGCACGTCGTAGACGAAGCTGGAGTGGGCCTCGCCTTCGACGGTGTCGACGGTACCCTGCTTCAGCCCAGGACGGGACGCCTTGAGGAGCATGCCGTCACCGGCGGTGGCGGCGTTGCCAGCCTTGCCGTAGGTGAAGGTCCACGGCAGCTCGCCGGGCGGAGTGAACTTGGTGACCCGTCCGGCGATGTCGTAGGCGTATTCGGACTTCTGCGCGGGGCTGATCTGCGGGTTCCACGCCTGGCGCAGGCGGCCCGTGCCGTCGTACCCGTACATCTGGGCGGACTTGGAGGTTGCCGCTGCCGCACCGGGGGCGGTGGACCACAGGCGGATCTCCTTGACCTGTCCGCTGTAGTCGCCGAACACTGAGTCTGTGGCGGTGGTGGAGGTGGCGTAGACGAACTCAACCACGCGGCAGCCCTTGGTCGCCGGATCGGCGGTGCAGACGGCGGCAGTCGTGGCCGAGGTGGCGCCGATGATCCGCTTGGGGCGGGCCAGCTTCTTGCCGTCGACGGTCACGGTCTCGGAGATGACGGTGGTGGTGGAGTTGGACAGGCCGTCCAGCAGGGTGCTGGAGACTTGCCAGGTGGTGGCCGCAGCGTCGGGCTTGGTGAACTCGGTCACCGTGCCCTCGGTGTCGGAGAGCGTGAACGAGCCGGTCACGCTGCCCTTGAGGGTGAGGTCCTCCGATCCGGGCTCGGGGATCCAGCTGGTCTTGCCCGCGTTGGCGGTGAAGTGGGTCTCTTCACCCTCGGAGTCGACGACGGCCACTGCCGTGTCGGACACCCTGCGAATGTGGGAGAAGTCCGAGTCCGTCATCTCCGCGAGGGTGCCGGTCACCCACTCCTTGCCGAAGATCGGCGCCTGGCCTTCCTGCGTCACGCCCTTGTCCGGGGCACGCGACGAAGCGGTACGCGAGACCGAGAGGTCGAACGCGGAGGCGTCGGTGGCGGAGAGGGTGTAGTCGCCAGTGAGCAGGTTCACCGATCCCGGGCCGACGTTCTCCGACGAGGCGCCGGAGGCGTTGCGGTCCACGACGACAGACAGCGGCTCGGTGCTGCTCGAGGCGGAGCTGGGGCCGGTGAAGTCGGCCTTGATCTGCACGCTGCCGTCGGGGTCGACGGTACTGGTCGCGTTCCAGACCAGGGCGGCGTTCTTGCCGCCCGCCATCGGTACCGGCCACGCGGTCAGAGGTGTGCCGCCGGAGGTGACGTCGGCAGCGGGGATCTTCACCCACGGGTCGGCCTCGGACCGGCGCCAGGAGAAGGAGACCTTGTCGTACTTGCCGGCGTCGGCCTCGGCGACCAGGGGCAGGCGGCGTGCGGTGCGCTCACCCTCACCGGGCTGGATGAACCCGCCGGGGCCCGCGTGGAAGGTGTAGTCGATGGCCTCCGACTTGTTGTCGGCCTTGTCGACGGCCCGAACCTGAAGGGTGTGGGTGCCGTCCCTCGGCGGGGCGATGCTGATGCCCTTGTCGGCACTGGAGCCACCGGTGGCGACCTTGGTCCAGGTCACACCGTCGAGGGACCACTCGAGCCAGTTGTGGTCGCTGCCGGTGGGCGGCGTGACGGTGAACGTGCCGGCCTGCCCTGTGCCCTTGACCCATTTGTCCAACGGGTAGTCCGTCGAGGCGATCTTCGTGGGCGCGGACGGTGCCTTGGTGTCGACCGTAAACGTCTTCCACGCAGACCAGCCCACGTTGTAGTGGCTGCCGTCATAGGGGGAGGTGCGGAATTTGTACGTTTTGCCGTCCGCGAGCATACCTGCGGGGAGGGTCACCGAGGCGACCTGCCCGGAGGGCACGTACTTTGAGACGAGGACGTTGCCGACCTGGGTGTTGGTGGAGCTGTCGAAGACCTGGAAGGTGCCGTTGACCTTGTCACCGTCGGCGTCGACGAACGTGTCGCGCAGCGTCGGGGTGAGGGTGTTGACGGTGTAGGCGCCGCCGTAGGAGAAGTACGGCGGGCCCGCTTCCTGCTTCGTACCCGTGCGCGGCCGGTAGTTGTAGGTCACGACCAGCTTCGGCGGGTTGGACGCGGCGTTGGCGGAGTTGACCCGCTTCCACTGCCCCGTGACGTTCTCGTCGGAGGCGCGCAGGCCCATGTGGGACTTGGCCGCCTTGGCCGACGCCCATTCCTGCACCATCGTGGTCACGTCGGCGTTGATCCAGCCGTCCGGCTGCGCGGTGCACGAGGCATTACCCCGTGTCTCCGAGGAGGTGGCCTTCTTCGCGATCCACGCCGGTTGGTTGGGCGCGGCCCAGCGCGACGACGTCGAAGCGGCGCCGGCGGACCACACCTCCCACGGCTGCAAGGGACACGAAGAACCGGTGTAGTTGCCGGAGTGGAAGTTCCACAGCGACAGCTTCGCGTCCATCACCAGCGCGTCGGCGATCGGGGCGGTGTTCCACGAGATGAAGGACCGGGCAGTGCGGTACGTGCCGTCGGCGTTCTTCGTACCCGGGTTGCCCAGGTCCAGCTCGACGTCCGTGGACCAGTCGCGAGTCTCGCCCTGCTGCACGTAGGTGTCGAAGACGTTCGACAGCGCCGATGTCGACGGGTCCACCGTCACCGGGTATTTCGTCGCGGGGTCGGCCAGGAACTTCGCGTCCGGGGTGACCACCAGGTCTATGGTCGAGCCCTTTTTCACGGCCTTCATCGCCACCGGCACGCGGCGGGTGTGCTCGCCGGAGACCGGGTCGACGGTGGCGTCCCACATCACCGGGGCGGGCATCACCGCGGTCTTCTTGTTCTTCTTGTCCGTGAAGAGCACGCTGCCGTCGGACTGTTGCTCGGCCTTCAGGCCCTTGGCCTTCAACGGCAGGATATAGGTGTAGCTGTCCGTCGTCGGCTTCTGCTTGATCTCGACGAACTGCTCGAAACCGGTGCGCGTGGCCTCGACGACCACGTCTGCGCCGGGAACGGCGTTGACATACTCCGCACGTGTCCCGTCGAGCGTCGGTTTCGGCAGGCCGCCCTTCCACTGGAGGGTGATCTGCTGGTCGCCCTCGCCCAGCGTCACCAGGTCGGTGGCCTTGGCCTCGCGAGCGGCCGTGAGAGACTTCGCCGGCGTGCCTGTCTTCCCTGCAAGTCGCAGGCCCTCCGGGTGCGCGACGGGCTCCACGCCTGAGCCGGATTCACGCAATTCCACATCGACGTCGACCCACTTGCCGTCCCGCTCGAACCGGACCGGACCAGCTGCGAACTCGGTTGTGAGGCTGCCGTCCTTGTTCGCCCATGTCGTGGACGTCTCGGTGCGCTCCGAGAGCGCTTCGACCCGCTTGTCGGACAGCCTCGCCGCGACACGGGCGGAGGGTATGTCCGCTGCCTGGGTCGCTGTCGCCTTATTCGGCGCATCTGCGGCCTGAGGCGGCGAGGCTGCTCCGGAACTTGTCACGTCGAGCAGGGTGATGGCCATGGCCAAGGCGAGCCCGCCCGCTGTCCAGCGGACGTTCTCCCCGAGCCAAGGCCGCCCGCGTTGCCAGCGCGCGGGTCTGTGAACCGTCATGATCTCCGACCTCTCACCTTCACTTCGGCATCACTGATGTGATGTCAAAGTGAAGGTATGCGTCAGATAAAGATCGGAAATAGTGACAAGATCACAGAAGATGGACGGGAAACCGTCTATCGCACGCGGTGACATGTGTCACTTTCGCACGTCAACTGGTCTCAGATTCCCCGGTGCTCACCTTGGCTATGGCAAAGATTCGGCCACTGGTGATGCGGGGATTCAGGCGGCTATCTGGGTATGCAAGGGCTGCCCGAAAGGGGCGCGAACCGTCCGTCGGCATCCGCATATGGCATCCCGTGAGACGGGCGTCGATCGCGGAGCGGTGCGCACGATCTCAATGACGAGGGCGCCGAGGGATCCTTCCTTGGGGCCTTTGATGATGCGGATGTTGGTGAACTGCTGTTCCCTGCTGGCCGTAGGGTTGACGTTGGCCTGTTTCTCGCCGTCAGGCAGGGATTCGAAGTCGGGGTACTCGGTGACCCGCTTGACCTCAACGTCGCAGCTCTCGGCGGTGCCCTTGATGCGGAAGCGGATGATGTCGCCTGCGGTGAGATCGGCCAGGTGCGAGTACTCCACCCGCACCTAGGTGCGGCGAGATCGAAGTACTCGGGTCGGGGTTCATTCGGTTCGGGTGTGGCCGAAGAGAAGGCGTTGGCGGAGCGCGGCAAGGTCCAGGTAGCTGTCGATCTCGGCAGGGATGGCGCTGCGGGAGAGCGGGTCGGGGCCCAGGATGACGGCGGCTGGTGTCCGAGGCCAAGTGAAAGCGTCCAGGAGTGGCCTGCTGGGATGCGTTTGCTGTACGGGGTGCCGTCGAAGCTCAGGGTGACTTCGGTCGGCGTAATCGAGCCCAGGCGCGACCCCATGTCCGGCGGGGGCTTGGTGGCGGGGCCGAGATGTAGGGCATCGGCGACCGTGCGCATGCGGTGCTCGATGACGGCTGACGTCTCACCGAGGCTGCGGGGTGGTTGTGGCACGAGCAGGAGGCAGCAGAGGGTGGCTCCAGTCGGGGCTGTATCCAGCCAGGTTGCGGTGGCCACGGAGGCGATCAGGCCGGCGGAGAGGGTGAACGGATCGGCGCGGGCGGGCGTCAGCATGTCGTCACCGAACTGTGGTGGAAGGCAACCCAGACGCATTTGCCGGGGCCCCGGCGCTCTTCCACGCCCCAGTCGTCGGCGACGGCGGAGACGAGCAGCAGACCACGGCCGTCGTCAGCGCTTTCCTGTGTCTGACGCTTCCTGGGCATGCCGTCACCGGCATCGTGTACTTCGATGCGCAGCAGGGCGCCCTCCAGAGCTACGCGTACGAGAACCAGTCCGCCTGCGGGGGCGCCGTGCAGTACGGCGTTGGTGGCGAGTTCGGAGGTGCACAGCTGGATGTCGTCGAGGCGTCCGGTCTGGCCCCATTGCGTAAGGGTCTTTGCGACGAATGCGCGGGCTGCGCCCGGTGTGGACCGGCGTCGAGTGAAGCGCATCGTTTCGTACTTGGCGGCGTCGCTGGGATGGTCTGGAGCGAGGGTGTCTGGCTCCTCGGGCAATCTGCTAGGCATGGCCAATAGCGAACCTGTTTCGCTCGTTTGGGTCGGGAGCCAGCGTGGGGGCCATGCCGGGGGCCAACATGGGGGCCAGAGTCCGCACGCTCAGGGGAGACGGGATGGGCGATACGAGGATCGGTGCCTTGCTCATTCGGCTGCGTACCGCGCGCGGTTGGAGCCAGCAGCAGGTGGCCGATGCGTACAACGCCCTGGAGGGGCGTGCCGCCAAGACGGGTAAGGAGATCGGACGTTATGAGCGCGAGGCGCGAATCCCGGTCCCGTACACCCGGAAATACTTGGCGCGGGTCTTCGACGTCGATGTCGCGGCGCTCGACCGGGCTGTCGCGGTCAGTAAGCGGCACCGTGGCAATGAGGGCTTGCCGGAGGGCTCTACGCGGCAGGCGCCGAAGCAGCGCTCCACGGCTGGTGTCGTGTCAGCTGACGCGTCCCTGTCGGCTGACTTTGCCAGGTTCATTGCGCAACGCAACGCTGACGAGTTCGTCGTCGAGCAGCTCGAAGCCGATGTGGCACGGCTCGCGCGTTCGTATGTCAGTCACCCTCTGCTGGAGCTGTACGTCGAGATCAAGCAGCTGCGAGATGGGGTGTTCGAGCTGCTACGCGGGCGTCAACGACCCCGTCAAACCAGTGACTTGTACGTCTCGGCGGCGCGTCTGTGCGGGCTCTCCGCGCACGTCTGCCTGGACCTGGGGCACTACGAATCGGCGGCCACCCACGCCCGTACCGCTCGCGCGTGTGCCGAGGCTGCCGGGCACGAGGGGCTGCTGGCCTGGGTGAGGGCAGTGGAGTCTCTGATCGCCTACTGGACGGGGCAGTACGAGCAGGCGGCAAGGCTTGCTCAGGCCGGACGCCACCATCGGGCCGGCGGCAGCATCGGCGCCCGGTTGGCGAGCCTGGAGGCACGGGCGCTTGCGATAGCGGGCAATACTGCGGGCGCAGCAGCCGCTCTGGTGGACGCCGAGCGGTCCCGCGAGATGACGGTCGGGCACGACGACGTACCGGGCATCTTCGCCTTCCCGGCCGCCAAGCAGCACGCGTACGCCGGTACGACCCACCTCGCCATCGGCGGGCGTGAGCACGTCCAGCAGGCCATCGCAAGTGCGGACGAGGCAGTTCGGCTCTACCGCAGCGCCGAGGACGACGACCGGTCCGTCGGCGACCTGTTCGCCGCCCATGTCGACCTCGCTCGCGGCCACTTGCTCCTGGCAGATATCGACGGCGCCGAGGCGATGCTCGGCTTCGTACTCGAGGCGCCGCCGTCACGAGTGTCGGCGAGCATCGTGCGGAGGCTGGTTGATCTCGGTCGCGACCTGAGGGGGCCACAGTACGGTGGAGCTGCGCAGGCGACCCAACTGCGTGAACGCCTCCAGCACACGGCCGTCGTTGCGGCCTCAACTGCCGCCCGCCCTCGGGAGCTGCCGACGTGACCGACCTCTCCGCCGCCCACGACGCCGCTGTGACCGACCGCGGTCGCCTGGTCGGCAGCGCCTACAGCGACGACCGCGACCTCGCCGCCCGCCAGTCGCTCTACCAATGGCAGACGCCGCGTTACGACCTGCCTGGCCTTGTCGCCGAGCAACTGAGCGGCGTACGTGAGCGTGGGCGCATCGTCGATGTGGGGTGTGGGAACGGCAAGTTCATCAAGCGCCTGTACCAGGACCGCGCGGACCTGACCCTGCTCGGCCTCGACATTGCACCGGGCATCCTTGCGGATGTCCCGGGACCGGTGGCCGTGGCGGACGTGACCAAGCTCCCGCTGGTCACGGGGAACGTCGACGCCGCCCTGGCGCTGCACATGCTCTACCACGTCCCGGACATCACCCAAGCGATCAACGAACTCTCCCGCGTCGTGACCGCCGACGGCCTGGTCATCGCCTCCACCAACAGCGACCGGGACAAGGCCGAGCTCGACGATCTGTGGCAGCAGGCCGCCGGCGACGTCCTCGGCACTGGACGCGGCGCGGCCCGCATCTCCCTCAGCGCCCGATTCTCGCTGGAGAAGGCGCCGTCCTTCCTGGGCGAGGAGTTCGGCCGCGTCGAGATGATCGAGCTGCCCGGCACCATCGCAGTCCGCCACCCGGATCCGGTGATCGCGCACATGGCCTCGTACCGGGCATGGGCGGACCAGCACGACGTGCCGTTCGAGGCCACGATCGAGCGGGCCCGCGCCATCCTCGTTGATCACATCGCCCGGCAGCGGATGTTCGAGATCACGTGCCTGGGCGGCATTCTCGTCTGCCGCCGCTGAGGGCCGACTGCCGCTATCGGTGTCGACCGCGCTCCGTAGGCCGTTGGCTCGCCGGATAAGGCTCGGGCTGAGGTGTGGGCGTGACGGGCGTGGCGCTGAGTGTGCTACGTGTGCCTGCTGCCTGTGCGCGCCTGTTGGGTTTGGCGGCGAGGCGCCAGTTGAGGACCTCAGCGGGGCGCTCGGCGGTGTCGAGTTCTCGGAGGCCGACGGCTTCGGCGAGGACCAGGCGAGGCAGGTATCCCGCACTTTCAGCCCGGGCGAGGGTGGTGGTCAGCGCGGGCCAGGAGGGGTCGGCGAGGATGCGGTTGGCGTGGTCGGGGAGGGCCACACGAACGTCTTGCTCGAATCGGCTGGCGGTTGCGGCTCGCGGTGCGCGACGGGCCAGGTCCGCCAAGATGGGGGCGGCGGCCTGCTGGTAGCCCGCCTGGAGGTGGCGGAAGGCTTCTTCGGCCGCATCGGCCTGCTGTTCGTGGCCGCGCTGTTCGTGCCACTTGGCGGCGGCGCGGGCCAGATGCACGGTGACGAAGAGCAGGGCGATGGCGAGCCCACCCGGCTCGCTGGAGGCGTAAGCGAGTTCCTTGGCGGCCTTGCGCAGGGCAGTGGCGGCCTGGTGGTCGGCGCGGGTGGCGGAGCGGCGGGCACGGTTGAACGCCACCGCCGCCGCCCGCATTTCTGTCCGGTGCGGGCTGGTCGTGGCGCTGGCGATGTTGTACAGGGCATCGCCGAAGGCGGCCAGGTAGCCCTGGGCGGCGGCATCGTCACCGGAGTCGAGGACGGAGTGCGCCGTCTCTATTGCGGTGGTGGTGTGCCGCCATGGATCGGCGGGGTCCGCCACATATTGAGGGCGGTCGGCCACCTCCTGGTCGGGGAAGCGTTCGCGTAGACGATTGGTGGAGAGGTCAGGGGCGAGTTTCGAGCCGCCGTACCAGACGGGTTCGCCGGCCGCGTTGGTGTCGCCAGGTGCGGCGAGGCTGTAGCCGATCACGTCACCGGTCTCGGGGCCGAGGCGCGTTTTGACCTTGATGCCGAGGGACTGCAGCACGGTGAAGTAGTCGGCTTCGTTGCGTACGGCGGCGGCGACCGCGTACGCCTGCTCGCGCAGCCACTGCCGTGCCGTGACCGACTGGCCCTGGCGCTCGGCCTTCGCGCGTTCGGCGCCGGTGGGGGTGCGGGGCGCGGTGAGGTCGCCGGACTTCAGGCGGCGCAGGCCGAATTCGGCTTCGATCTTGCGGCATTCGGCTTGGGCCCGCTGTCCGTCGCGGTGGGTACGCGGGCGGCGTCCGTCGGCGCGGACGGTGGTGGCCATGATGTGGATATGGTCGTCGGCGTGGCGCACTGCGATCCACCGGCATGCCTTCTCGTCGTCTTCGGGGGCAATGCCGGCGGCGTGAACGATGCGGCGCGCGACCTCGGCCCACTCGGCGTCGGTGAGGTAGCGGTCGCCGGGCGCGGTGCGGACCGGGCAGTGCCAGACATGCTGGGGTGGCTTCTTGCTGCTCAGTTCGCGGGTGCGCAGGTCGACGTGGGGGTCGAGGCGCTTGGCGAGCAGGGTGTAGGTGGCCTCGGGGTCGCGGCCGGGGTCGGGGGCGCCGGCCATGTCCCAGGCGGCGACGATGTGAGGGTCGGTGTGTTCGTCGCGGCGGCCGGGGCCGAAGAGGTAGACGATCAGTCCGCGGGTGTCGGAACCGGTGGAGACGTCAGGAACCATGTGCAGTTCCCTCCGCCAGGAGCTGGTCGATCAGTCGGTAGCTGTTCTGGGCCGCTTGTTCGACGTGGTCCAGCACCGCCTCGGCGCGCTCGGGCACCGCTCCTCGGTGGATGGCTGCGGTGATCTGGTTGAGGTTGCCGCCGATGCGGTTCAACGCGACCGTGTGTGCCTCGACGGCCTCGATCAGCGGGCGGAGAGGATCGTCCTCCGGGCTGCCGACCAGCCCCGCCTTGCCGAGGGCAACGGCGAGGGCAGCGTCCCCGACGAATCCGGCGAACTTCTGACCGCGCTGGTGAGCGGCGGCGCTGATCACGCGGACCGCGGTCCGGGTGAAGCGAATGGTCTTCTCCTGGTCGCGCTTCTCCACGGTGCGCTTGCGGTTCATCAGCGTGGGCAGGACGGGGGCGTCGGGATCCGGCCAGGAGGGCTGCTCGGCGGGCGGTTGGATGTCGGCCGGCGGCTGAGTACGCGGGGTGACGGAGTCGGCCGCGGGCGGACCGCTGGTCTCGGCTGTGCCCTCTTCAGGCTCGGGCGCCCCCTGGCGCCCGGCCTTCGCCTCCGCCACCCCTGGGGCGGGGGCAAGTGCGGACGAAGCCTCGTTAGAGGCTCGTTCGCTCCAGCTTGCTGCTGATCGGCGGGGCAGGCCAAAGAGTCCCTTGCGGCGGCGGGTGGGGGAGTTGTCGGTGCTCGTTTCGGGCATGGTGGTGCTCCGGTAGTCGTGTGGGGTGGGGCTTCGTCACGTCCGTTGCATCCGTCCCGTAGCTGGTCAGGGCAGGTACGGAGACGGTTGCAGGTACGGAGTAATCCGTATCGGCAAGGAACTCCGTCCCCGCGCTGACCTGCGCGGGGACGAATGCGACGGACTGATACGGAGCTGGTGTCAGCGAGTGGGCTTGGCGCCGGCAGGCCCGCCGGGCGGGCCGATGGGCAGCGTCCCGGACGGAGGGGCGGGCGGCTTGCCGTGGGCTGGCCGTGCGAGCGCGGCCTCGCTGGCTGCGGGTGCCGGTTGGGCAGGGTCGGGGCAGTAGCGGGCCCAGGCGTCGAGGAACTGGTTACGGGCGTACGCCTTGGCCTGCCTGCCGTTCTCGAAACGGTGGTTGGCCGGGCTGATGCCGAAGTCCCGTAGCAGGTTGGCCAAGTGGTAGGCGTTCAGGCCCTTGGTGCCGTACTCGGCCCACGGCGCCTCCGCGTCCTGGACGAGCGCGGCGAGCAGGTCCTGGCTCCGCAGAGCCTCCTTGTGACCCTCCTGCTCGAACACGCGGCGAACGTCGCGTAGCAGCCGCGTCTTCAGCGTCGTCTGCTCGTCCTGGACCACCTCGTTGCGCGTCATCGCCAAGCAGGCTGCACGTGCCTGCGCGGGCCAGCGCCCGCCGGCCAGATCGGCGACGATCACCAGCGGCTCCCAGGTGTCCGCAGCGCGGTCTTCGACCGGCATCTTCGGCACGTAGGCCGCAGCGGTGCTACGCAGCGGGGTCAGCCAGGCGGCGAGCCGGTTGCGTACCGCGTTCAGTTCGGGCACGGAGTACCGCGAGCGGAACGGGGTGATCCGCTCGTCAGGCTTGCGCTTCTGCATGCGCAGCACGACCGCCCGGTCCGTGATCGTGTCGGGTAGGTCGCCGATCCCGGCGAGCGCGGCCATGGCGAAAGTGGGAAACGCCGTCGGCTTGTGCTCCGGCCCGGAGATCCGCCAGGCGGGCCGGTTGCGCTGGTGCCCGGCGTTCAGCAGACCGCGCAGGTCCTCCTTCTCGCCCGCTTTGGGGCCGAAGATGGTGTCGGCCTCATCCACCAGCAGCGTCGGCGGGTTCTTGCCGATGACACGGAAGACCACCGCAGGCGACGTGTTCACCGTCATCATCGGCTGGTGCACGGTCTCATGGAGCACGTCCAGGACACGGGACTTGCCGCACCCCTTCGTCGGCCCCACAACCGCCAGCCGTGGCGCATGCTGGAGGGCGGGCTGAATGTGGGAGGCCGCCACCCACAGCGTGACCGCCGTCAGGGCCTCCTCGCTCGGCAGCACCACGTACCGGCCGACTGCCGCACGCAGCTCATCCAGCAGCACGGCTCCTTCGTTGGCCACCTCGCCGCTCACACCGGCGCGGTCCCCGGTCCCCGATCCGCCGTCGGAGACCACGGTCCCCGCAGAGTCGTGGGGACCGTAGTCCCCACCACCTGCTCCGAGCGTGGTCCGCTCGTCCGGAATTCGGGGATCGAGTTCGGGTACCGACTGACCGGAAGTGTCCACCCGGTCCCCGACCCCCAGTCCGCCCGGACCAGCATGGTCCGCACCATTGGGCTTGGTCCGCAGGGCGCTGACCTGCACACTTTCCGCATCGGCCGCGTTCCGGTCCCCGACCGGAACCCCCTTCGGGACATCGTTGGTGGGGCGGTCCGCCCCCTCCGATGCCTGGTTCGGGGTGCGTGTGGCAGGGGACCGCGACTCCGCTTGGTCCCTGTTGCGCCAGGGGATGCCCTGGCCGGGGACTGCAGCGGCGGGCCAGACGACCTTGGGGGATGCGTTCGAGGTGGCGGGGGACGTAGAGTCCTTCATAGACGTTCCTCTCCCGGTGGAGCGGGCTGGGCTAGAGCCCACCCCACCGACTTGATCGTTCAGGTACGGGCGATGAGTTGGGGAATCCTCGGCCCTCGGCGTTGGCTCGCCGGGGGCCGTTGCCATGTCAGGGGATGAGGCCGGCATCTCATGCGGCGGTGCCCCACTCGTCCTGGCCCTGAGCCAGCGCCTGCTCGTAGCGCAGCAGCTCGGCCTCGGGGTACAGCACCCGCTTGCCGATCTTGATGCCGCGCGGGCCTTTCCCGATCTGTCGCCAGTAGCGGACTGTGCTCTCGGCCGTGCGGTAGCGCTCGGCGACCTCGGCGGTGGGCAGGTATTGCGCCATGCAGTTTCCTATTCGACTAGGTGACGATTCGATCTGCATAAGGTGTACTCGACGATCGCGGATTTTCCAAATCGGGAAGCGTGTGTTTCAATTGGGATAGCAAGAATGGGTGATGGGAGACGCGATGGCAGACAGCAAGGCAGGCGGGGCGGAGGTGCCGCTGCTCTATAGCGAGGGGAATGTCGCTGAACGCGTGGCGCTGGAGCGCGAAGTGCGGGGATGGAGCACGACCGAGCTGGCAGAGCGGGTGACCAAGGCCGGCGTGAAGATGAACCAGACCGCGGTCTGGCGCATCGAGAACGGCGAGCCGCGTCGCCGCATCAACCTCGATGAGGCCCTCGCCTTCGCCAGAGTCTTCGAGCTCCCCCTCGAAGAGCTCATGTCTCCGCCGCTCGAAGGCATCGACATGGACGGGCGGCGCCTCGTCCAGGAAGCCGTCGAGGCGTTCTATGAGTCCCGAGACGCCCAGGACCGCCTGCACCAAGCCGTCGTCGCGGCGGTCGAGCACATCCAGGCCCACCCCGACAGCTCACGCGCCATCCATGAGCAGTGCCTCCGCCTTATGGGCGACGAGCGCGATGCCCGCGCCCTCACCGAGTACATCGAGGGCGGCGGCTACTACCGATAACCAACCCAAGGGAGATCCGACTTGGCCAACATTCAGAAGCGCCCCAACGGCAAATGGCGGGCCCGCTACCGCGACCTCGACGGCAAGGAGCACGCTCGCCACTTCGAGCGCAAGGTCGACGCCCAGCGCTGGCTCGACGAGGTCACGACCAGCATGGTCACCGGCCTGTACGTGGACCCGCGCGCAGGCAGGATCTCCTTCGAGAAGTACGCGACGAAGTGGGAGGCTGAGCAGATTGTCGGCGAGGCGGGCGCGCGCATTACCGACAACGCCCTGCGGCTCCACCTCATACCCGCGCTCGGCTCGTACGCGATGGCATCACTGCGCCGCAGCCATATCCAGGCCCTTTTCAAGAAGCTGTGTGAGCAGCTCGGCCCCGGCAGCGTACGCAACGTCTACGAGGTCCTGGTCCGCGTCATGACGGCCGCCGTCGAGGACAAGGTCATCCCCGTGACGCCGTGCAAGCGGATCACCCTCCCGCCCATCCCGGACGACGAGATCACGCCGCCCACCGTGGCTCAGGTCGTGGCGATGTCCGGTGCCATGCCGCCGTACATCCGCTCGGCGATCGTCGTCCTCGCCAGATCGGGCTTGCGTATAGGCGAGTTGCTCGGCCTCAAGGTCTCGGACGTCGACTTCAAGCGGGGCACCATCCGCGTCGAGCGGCAGCGGCTGCAATCCGGCCTGATAGGGCCGCCGAAGACCGGCAAATCACGGCGCACGGTCCCGGTCGGCGAAGTAGTCACCGACGCGCTCCTAGCGCATCTCGCCGCACGGCCCTCGAAAGAGTGGCTGTTCACGATGGAGGAGGGAGAACCCCTCAACTACCGTCGCTGGAAGACCGAATGGAACTGCGCTCGCCGCGCACTCCAGGCAGCAGAAAACGAGGCGGCCGAGCGCGAGGACCGCAAGCCCGTCCAGCTGCCGCACATGGTGACCCACGACCTGCGGCACTTCTACGCCTCCGCGCTCATCGCGGGCGGGGCAAGCGTCAAGCAGGTTCAGATGGTCCTTGGCCACGCGTCCGCCGTCATCACTCTGCGGATCTACGCGCATCTGTGGCCGGGAGAAGAAGACCGCACCCGGTCCGTCATGGACGCCGTTCTCGGCGGCCTGCGGACCGGGTGCGGACAGGTAGGCGACATGACCAGCGAAACCGCAGGTCAGGCGGCCTGACCATAGATCAAGCCTTCTTGGTCTCCCAGAAGATCTTGTCGATCTCGGCGATGTAGTCCAGCGCCTTCTGGCCCGTCGCCGGGTCCGTGGAGGCCTTCGCAGCCGACAGCGCCTTCAGGGCGTCGTTGACCAGCTGGTGCAGCTCCGGGTACTTCTCGAAGTGCGGGGGCTTGAAGTAGTCGCTCCACAGCACCGAGACGTGGTGCTTGGCGAGCTCGGCGCGCTGTTCCTTGATGACCACCGCGCGGGCCCGGAAGTGCGGGTCCTCGTTGGCCTGGTACTTCTCCTGGACGGCCTTGACCGACTCCGCCTCGATGCGGGCCTGGGCCGGGTCGTACACGCCGCAGGGCAGGTCGCAGTGGGCGCTGACCTTCACCTTGGGGGCAAACAGGCGGGAAAGCATTGAGCTGTCCTTCCTCGTGATCGTCTTCTCAGGTGGGACATTACTCCGTGAGAGACGGGTTTTCGTGGGTGCCCCCATGGGCTTAGGCCAAAAGTCCAGGGTGGGAATGGGCCCAGTGGCCGAATGTACGGAACGCTGTACTGGACGTTGTACTGGATGGACCGGGGAGGTACCGGAGAGATGCGGGAGGTGCCGGAGGTGCCGGAGCTGATGCGGGAGCAGCCCGCACGAGGGCTGGCCGGGCGGCTGCCGTTCCAGGTGGTGGAGGTGACCGGGCCGTCGATGGTGCCCACGCTGCATCACGGGGACTGGCTGCTCGTGCAGTACGGGGCGCCGGTGCGCCCCGGGGACGTGGTGATTCTGCGCCATCCGTTCCAGCAGGATCTGCTGGTCGTCAAACGGGCCGCCGAGCGCCGACGGGGCGGCTGGTGGGTGCTGGCCGACAACACCTTCGCGGGTGGCGACAGCACGGATTACGGGACGGTGCCCGACGAGTTCGTGCTGGCCAGGGTCCGGGCGCGGTACCGGCCGTTGAAGAAGGATCAGCGGTCGCTGTGGTCCGTGGTGACCTGGGCGGTCTCCGCGCTGCGGCCGGTGTCGGCGGCGCGTTCCGTCTCCAGGCGTTTGCGGGCCCGGTAGGCGGCCACGTTGGCGCGGGTCGCGCAGCGGTCCGAGCAGTAGCGGCGGGAGCGGTTGGTCGAGGTGTCGAGGTAGGCGTTGCGGCAGGGCGCCGCCTCGCACAGGCCGAGCCGGTCCACGCCGTAGGAGGTGAGGTGGAAGGCGAGGCCCATCGCCGCGATGGCGGCGTACCCGGCCGTCGCGTTCGACGGGTGGTCGGCCAGGTGCATGTGCCAGTCCGGCTTGCCGTCCTCGTCGCGGAGGTCGTGGCCGGAGATCTGCGGGCTGACGGGGAACTCCAGCAGTAGCGAGTTGAGCAGGTCGACGGCGAGCGTCTCGTCACCGCCGTCGGCCGCTTCGAAGACTCCGCGCAGCCGTGCCCGTACGGACCGGAAGCGGGTCACATCGGCGTCGGTCGCCCGCCGGGCCGCCTGCCGGTTGACGCCGAACAGCTCGCGGACCGCCTCGACGGAGGTGAGGGAGTCCTTGTTGCGGGCGGGCTCCTCGGTGTTGACCAGACGCACGGCATAGTCCGAGTAATAGGCCAGTTCCACTTGTAGTCCTTACGGCGTCGGTCTAAAGTCGATGCAGCGAGCGATGTAATGGGCTTTTTCAGTTCCAGGGTATTACATGGAGGTTCCTCGTGACGGAGACGACGACCGGTACTGACTGGGCGGCCTGGCAGGAGAGCTGGGACCGCCAGCAGGAGTGGTACATGCCCGACCGCGAGGAACGGTTCCGGGTGATGCTGGACATGGTCGAGGCCGTGGTGGGGCCCCGGCCGAGAGTGCTCGATCTCGCATGCGGTACGGGAAGTATTACGGACCGGCTCCTCAAGCGGTTCCCGGAGGCCACCAGCACGGGCGTCGACCTCGACCCGGCCCTGCTCGCCATCGCCCGCGGGTACTTCGACGGCGACGCGCGCGTCACCTTCGTCACCGCCGACCTCAAGGACCCCGACTGGGCGGGGGAGTTGCCGTACGACTCGTACGACGCCGTCCTCACCGCCACGGCCCTGCACTGGCTGCACACCGAACCCCTCACCGCGCTCTACCGGCGGATCGGCGGGCTCGTCAGGGACGGCGGGGTGTTCATGAACGCCGACCACATGATCGACACGGAGACGCCCAGGATCAACGCGGCCGAACGTGCCCACCGGCACGCGGCCATGGACCGGGCGAAGGCCGAAGGCGCCCTCGACTGGGCGGACTGGTGGGCTCTGGCGGCCAAGGACCCGGTCCTCGCCGGACCGACCGCCGAGCGGTACAGGATCTACGGCGAGCACGCGGACGGCGACATGCCGTCCGTGCGCTGGCACGCCGACACCCTGCGCGGGGCGGGGTTCGGCGAGGCGCGGGCCGTCTGGGCCTCCCCGTCGGACTCTCTGGTGCTCGCCGTGAAGTAGCGGCGTTGCACGTGCGGGAAGGGGCGGTACGGGCCGGGACCCGTACCGCCCCTTCTTTTTCTCCTCCCCGCTGCAACCCGCCGTGTGTCCCGCCGCACTGGAAGGGTGAGACGGTCCGCGCCCGCGGACCCGGAGAGGGGCGCCGACGATGCGGATCGATGACGATGCCGCGCTGCACGCCTTCGTCGAGGGCAGGCGTACCGCACTGTTCCGCAGCGCGTACCTGCTGTGCGGAGACCGGCACGAGGCCGAGGACCTGGTCCAGGCCACGCTGGTCAAAGTGGTGCTGGGCGGGCGGCGGCACGGGCGGCTCGACAACATCGAGGCGTACGCGCGCAAGACCCTGGTCAACACCTTCATCGCGGCCCGCCGCCGGTTCTGGCGGCGCGAACACGCGTACGGCGAACTGCCCGACCGCGCGGGCCACGCGCTCGACACGGACACCGGCCTCGCGGTGCGGGCGGCCCTCGCCCGGCTCACGGACAGGCAGCGGGCCGTACTGGTGCTGCGCTACTGGGAAGACCTGAGCGTCGAGGCCACGGCCGGACTGCTCGGTATGCGGGAGAACACGGTCAAGAGCCATGCGGCTCGGGGGTTGGCGGCGCTGCGCGCCGAGATGGCGGAGGAATTCGTATGAACGACGTGCGTGAGCTGCTGGGGCGGGTCGCCGAGGACGCGGGGCGGCCGGTCATCTCCACCCAGGCGGTGTACGCCGGGGCCGCCCGGGTACGTCTGCGGCGCCGGCTCACCGTCTCGGCCGCGGCACTCGCCGTGGTCGCTGCGGGAGCGGCGGCCGTACCGGGACTGGTCCCGGGCGAGAACAGCGAGAACAGGCAGAACGCCCCGGTGGCGGCCCCGGCCGAGCTCACGGGCAGCGACGGCCGGGCGCAGCGGCTGGTCGAGCTGCTCCCCGAGGGGGTGGGGAAGGTCGAACAGGTCTCGCTGGCCGTCATCATCAAGGGGGCCACCCCCGGGCAGGCCAGGGAACACCTGGACGGGCCGCTGGACGGGCAGTACTCCGTACGCCGGGACGGCGGCGTCGGCTACCTCGTCATCGGCTTCCTGGACGGCCGACGGGCCGACAAGAAGTTCGGCGGGCAGGACCCGGCCGCCGATCTGTGCCGGCCGAGCAACGGGGAACCGCGTCCGGACGACTGCGTACGCGAGGAACTCCCGGGCGGACGCGTGCTGACGACCTGGAAAGACGCCATGAACTACTCGGGCACGCCCAAGTGGGGACCTGAATTCGTGGGGCGTCTCACCCTGAAGGACGGCGGGGTGCTGGCCGTGCGGGACAGCACCGGGTTCACGAGCGACCGGGCGCAGGGGCCGCTGCTCAAGAACCCGCCACTGACCCGTGCCCAGCTGCGGAGCCTGCTGCTCAGCCAGGAGCTGCTGCCGAAGAAGGGGTGACGCACGGGAGGAGGGCGGTACGGACCGGGTCCGTACCGCCCTCCTCGCGCGTTCCGGTCGCGGCGCTAGAGGACCTTCGACAGGAAGGACTTCGTCCGGTCGTGCTGAGGATTGGTCAGTACGTCGCGCGGGTGGCCCGACTCGACCACCACGCCGTCGTCCATGAAGACCAGCGCGTCGCCGACCTCACGGGCGAAGCCCATCTCATGGGTCACGACGATCATCGTCATGCCGTCCTCCGCGAGCCCGCGCATGACGTCCAGTACGTCGCCCACCAGCTCCGGGTCGAGCGCCGACGTCGGCTCGTCGAAGAGCATCAGCTTCGGCTCCATCGCCAGGGCGCGGGCGATGGCCACCCGCTGCTGCTGGCCGCCGGAGAGCTGGGACGGGTAGTTCTTCGCCTTGTCGGCCAGACCCACCCGGTCCAGCAGCCGCTCGGCCCGTGCCCGCGCGACGGCCTTGGACTCGCCCTTGACCTGGACCGGGGCCTCCATGACGTTCTCGATCGCCGTCATGTGCGGGAAGAGGTTGAAGCGCTGGAAGACCATGCCGATGTCCCGGCGCTTCAGGGCGACCTCGCTGTCCTTGAGCTCGTAGAGCTTGGTGCCCTTCTGGCGGTAGCCCACCAGATCGCCGTCGACGTAGAGCCGGCCGGCGTTGATCTGCTCCAGGTGGTTGATGCACCGCAGGAAGGTCGACTTGCCGGAACCGGACGGGCCGATCAGACAGAAGACCTCGCGCGGGGCGACCTCCAGGTCGATGCCCTTGAGGATGTGCGCGGCGCCGAAGGACTTGTGGACGCCCTCGGCCTTCACCATGGCGGCGGTCATGCCATGCCTCCCTTCGGGCGGCCCAGGGACGTCAGCTGCGCCCGGACCTTCTGCATCGGGGTCGGTGGCAGGCTTCGGCTCGAACCGCGTGCGTAGTACCGCTCCAGGTAGTACTGGCCGATGCTCAGCACCGAGGTCAGGATGATGTACCAGGCCGCTGCCAGGAACAGCATCTCCACCGTGGCGCCCGAGGTCTGCGACACGTTCTGGGTGGCCCTCAGTAGCTCGGTGTACTGGGCGGCCACCGCCAGGGACGAGGTCTTGAGCATGTTGATGACCTCGTTGCCCGTCGGCGGCACGATCACGCGCATCGCCTGCGGGACGACGATCCGGCGCAGCGTCCTGGCGTGGCTCATGCCCAGCGCGTGTGCCGCCTCGGTCTGCCCCTCGTCGACCGACTGGAGGCCGGCCCGGCAGATCTCCGCCATGTACGCGGCCTCGTTGAGGCCGAGGCCGAGCAGCGCGCAGAGGAAGGGCGTCATGAAGGACGACCACTCGTCCTTGTAGATCGGCCCGAGGTTGATGTACTCGAAGACGATGCCGAGGTTGAACCAGACCAGGAGCTGTACGTAGACGGGGGTGCCGCGGAAGAACCAGATGTAGAACCACGCGATGGCGGAGGTCACCGGGTTCTTGGAGAGCCGCATCACCGCGAGGACGATGCCCAGGACCACGCCGAGGATCATCGCCAGCACGGTGATGATCACGGTGTTCTTGACGCCCGTGAGGATCTGGTCGTCGAAGAAGTAGTCCGGGATGGCGCCCCAGTTGACCCTGCCGCGGGCGAACGCGGAGACGAGCAGGGCGAGCAGGCCCACGGCCACGACCGCGGTGACGTACCGGCCGTAGTGCCGGACGGGTATGGCCTTGATCGTCTGCGGTCCTGCGGCAGGTACGGGGGGAGCGAGCGGGGTGGCCGCCGGGTCCGCCTTCTCGATTTCAGTCACAGCTGATGCCTTTCAGCCCTGGACGTCGGTCAGGATCCGCCGTTGAGCTTGGCCTCGGTGACCGCGCCCGCTTCCACGCCCCACTTGGCGACGATCTTTCCGTACTCGCCGTTCTTGATGATCGCGTTCAGGGCCGCCTGGATGGCCTTGGTCAGCTGGTCGTTGCCCTTGGCCACGGCGATGCCGTACGGGGCGGCCTCGACCTGCTCGCCGACGATCTGGAAGTCGTTGCCGCCGCCCGAGGTCTTCACCGCGTACGCGGCCACCGGGAAGTCGGAGGAGCCGGCGTCGGCGCCGCCGCCGCGCAGCCGGGTCTGGGCCTCCAGGTCGTTGTCGAACGCCTCCATGGCGATCGACTTGCCGCCCGTACACTTCTTCGACTCGGACTTGGCGAGGTCGTGCGAGACCGTGCCGCGCTGGACCACGATCTTCTTGCCGCAGAGATCCGCCCAGGTCTTGATGCCCTGGTCGTCGCCCTTCTTGGTGTAGATCGAGACACCGGCGGTGAAGTAGTCGACGAAGTCGACCCCCTCGCCGACCTTCTTCTTGGTGGCCGAGTCGACACCCTCCTGGCGGTCCTTGGTGTCCGTCATGGACGACATGGCGATGTCGTAGCGCTTGGAACGCAGACCCGTGAGCAGCGTGTCGAAGGTGCCGTTCTCGAATTCGAAGGTCACTCCGAGCTGCTTGCCGAGCGCCTCCCCCAGGTCGGGGTCGATGCCGACCGTCTTGCCGGACTTGTCCTTGAACTCGACCGGCGGATAGGCGATGTCCGATCCGACCTTGATGGTGCCCTTGTCCTGGATCGCCTTCGGCAGGAGGTCGGCGAGCGGGGCCTTCGCGGAGCTCTTGGAGCCCTTGTCGGTCTGGTCGCCGCAGGCGGTCAGCAGCAAGGTGCCGGCGACCGCGATGGCGCAGACCGCTGCAATCCGGGACTTTGCGGCCGTACGACGGGTGGTGCTTGCGGTCATGATCAGGTTCCTCCGGCAGATGAGGGCTGTGTTGCCGGGCGGTGAATGACACGCGTCATCGGGTGTCGCCGCCCTGTGCGATTACGGCATCTTGCCATTCGGATTTGCCCAAACAGTGGGCCAGTCATGTCAAAATCGGGTAACGGGCGATTCCGAACCTCAAGCGGCCGGTACACCAAGGCCGGACCATCTGTGGGGATTTCATCTTCACGCCGCAGGATCTGCGGCGCGTCTCGACTGGTGGACGCCAATTCACCGGTAGGCCGACTTGTCCAGATATTCGACTATGAGTCACATCACCGCGCCGGTATGGACTCGTCGGTCACGCGGTCCGTCGGGTAAAAAAGACCTTTACACCCCTCATCCGGGGCTCAGGACGCGTGTGCGGCGCGTCCGCGCGTATGTATCTCTCCCTGCCGGGGCGGGCCAACCGCCGACGTGGGGAACGTACGCGGTGCCCGCCCACCCCTCCTCAACCAGGAGTGGCCACCCTCAAACGATGAAGACTTAAGGGGTCAACACCATGGCAGCGGAGATCGTCAATCCTCGCAGCGACAGCACCACCGACAGCGCCACCGACGAGCCGTTCGATCCGGCTTTCGCGCTGCACCGCGGCGGCAAGATGGCCGTGCAGGCCACCGTTCCCGTCCGCGACAAGGACGACCTGTCCCTCGCGTACACACCTGGCGTCGCCAAGGTGTGCAGCGCCATCGCCGAGAATCCCGAGCTGGTCCACGACTACACCTGGAAATCGCAGGTCGTCGCCGTCGTGACGGACGGCACCGCGGTGCTCGGTCTCGGAGACATCGGTCCCGAGGCATCCCTCCCGGTGATGGAGGGCAAGGCGATTCTCTTCAAGCAGTTCGGCGGTGTCGACGCGGTGCCGATCGCGCTCGCGACCACCGACGCGGACGAGATCGTCGAGACGGTCGTCCGCCTCGCGCCCTCCTTCGGCGGGGTGAACCTGGAGGACATCTCGGCGCCGCGCTGCTTCGAGATCGAGCGCAAGCTGCAGGAGCGGCTCGACATCCCGGTCTTCCACGACGACCAGCACGGCACCGCGGTCGTGACGCTCGCGGCCCTGCGCAACGCCGCGAAGCTGTCCGGCCGGAACCTCGGCGAACTGCGCGCCGTCATCTCCGGCGCCGGTGCGGCCGGAGTGGCCATCGCCAAGTTCCTGCTGGAGGCGGGGCTCGGCGATGTCGCCGTGGCCGACCGCAAGGGTGTCGTCAGCCGGGACCGCGAGGACCTGACCGACGTCAAGCGTGAGCTGGCCGAGCTCACCAACCGGGCCGGGATCTCCGGGACGCTGGAGAGCGCGCTGGCCGGTGCGGACGTCTTCATCGGCGTCTCCGGCGGCACGGTGCCCGAGGCGGCCGTGGCGTCGATGGCGCCCGGCGCGTTCGTCTTCGCGATGGCCAACCCGAACCCCGAGGTCCACCCCGACATCGCGCACAAGTACGCGGCCGTCGTGGCGACCGGGCGTTCGGACTTCCCGAACCAGATCAACAACGTGCTCGCCTTCCCCGGCATCTTCGCCGGTGCCCTCCAGGTCCGGGCCTCCCGGATCACCGAGGGCATGAAGATCGCCGCGGCGAACGCGCTGGCGGACGTCGTGGGCGACGAGCTTGCGGCGGACTACGTGATTCCGTCGCCGTTCGACGAGCGGGTGGCACCGGCCGTGACGGCCGCTGTGGCCGCGGCGGCCCGCGCGGAGGGCGTGGCCCGGCGCTGAGGCTCGGGGCGGGGTGCGGGGCCGGGCGCGGGTACGCCCGCGGCAGGCATGCTCCCCGCCCCGCCCGTTCCCGTAACCGGGGGGTCGTACTCGCCCCTGCTCCCGCCCCTTTCCGTAACCAGGGAGCCGCACCCGGCCCTTCCCGCAATCGGAGGGCGCACCCGGCCCCTTCCCGTAACCCGGGGGCATGCCCGCCTCCTGCTCCCCGTCGCCGCGGTGGCCCGTTGCTGCCGGTACGGAGGGCCCCCCGGCTGCTCCCGCACGCGGTGCGTGTCACACCCCTGGCCGGTTACGCCGGCTCGTGCCCCGGCCTATCGTCGAGGCCATGTTCGCCGCCTACGCATCCCGCATCGACCGCGACCAGCCCCTCAACGGCCTTGAGCTGGGCGAGCGCCCCGCCCCCGAGGCGCGACCGGGCTGGACCACCGTCGACGTCCGGGCCGCCTCCCTCAACCATCACGACCTCTGGTCCCTGCGCGGCGTCGGTCTCGCCGAGGACAAGCTGCCGATGATCCTCGGCTGTGACGCCGCCGGGATCGACGAGGACGGCAACGAGGTCGTCCTGCACTCCGTCATCGGGCAGACGGGGCACGGTGTCGGTCCGAAGGAACCCCGGTCGATCCTCACCGAGCGCTACCAGGGCACTTTCGCCGAGCAGGTCACCGTCCCCAGCTGGAACGTGCTGCCCAAGCCGAAGGAGCTCACCTTCGAGCAGGCCGCCTGTCTACCGACCGCCTGGCTCACCGCGTACCGGATGCTCTTCACCAACGCCGGGGTGCGTCCCGGCGATTCCGTCCTCGTCCAGGGCGCGGGCGGCGGCGTCGCCACCGCCGCGATCGTGCTCGGCCGGGCGGCCGGGCTGCGGGTCCACGCCACCAGCCGCGACGAGGCCAAGCGCAAGCGCGCCGTCGAACTCGGCGCGATCGAGGCGTACGAGCCCGGCGCACGGCTGCCGGAGCGCGTCGACGCGGTCATCGAGACGGTCGGCGCCGCCACCTGGTCCCACTCGGTGAAGTCACTGCGGCCCGGCGGCACGCTCGTCATCTCGGGTGCGACCAGCGGCGACCGGCCCTCGCACGCCGAGCTGACCCGGATCTTCTTCCTGGAGCTGAAGGTCGTCGGCTCGACCATGGGGTCGAAGGACGAGCTGGAGGACCTGCTGGCGTTCTGCGCGACCACCGGCGTGCGGCCCGTCATCGACGAGGTGCTGCCCCTGGACCGGGCCCGCGAGGGCTTCGAACGGCTGGAAACGGGCGGCCAGTTCGGAAAGATTGTGCTCACCTGCTCTTGAGGTGTGCGGGGTGAGCTGTTCTCATCTGCGCCATGCGAATGCGGACGCGGATGCGGATGGGCAGCGTACTCACCTCGGTCGTCACCTCGCTCGTACTCGCGGCGGGGGCGCTCGCCCCCGCCGCCGACGCGCGTTCCGTGCCGCCCGACCGGACCGGCATCCCCCGCCTCACCGACGACGAGGGCCGCACCCTCACGCTGCGCGGCTGGAACGTCGAGGACAAGGCGAACCGCGGTGACCAGGCGCTGACCGCCATCACCGAGAAGCACTTCCGCGATCTGCGCGCCAAGGGCTTCGGCTTCGCCCGGCTGCTCATCTTCTGGGACGACCTGGAGCCGCGCCGGGGCCAGTACAGCGCCGCGTATCTGCGCCGGATCGACCGGGTGCTCGGCTGGGCGCGGAAGTACCGCGTCCAGGTGGTGCTCGACGCCCACCAGGACGTCTTCGGCCCGGCGTTCGGCCACCGCGGCATCCCGGCCTGGGCGACCCGTACCGATGGTCTGCCCTTCACCCCGCACCCCGACGACTGGTTCGCCGAGTACTTCGAGCCCGCCGTGCAGCGGGCCTTCACCCATCTCTACGAGGACCCCGATCTCCAGCGCGCCCAGGCGCGGATGTGGAAGGTCGTCGCCGACCGTTACGCGCACCACCCGGCCGTCCTCGGCTACGACCTGATCAACGAGCCGATGGGGGAGATCGAGGAGGGGGAGGACCTGGCGACGGCCGCCCGGCGCATCGAGTCCCGGCAGCTCACGCCGATGTACAACCGGCTCGCCCGCGCGGTCCGCTCGGTGGACCGGGCCAACTGGCTGTTCGTCGAACCCACCCCCGTCGTCGGCGAGGGCGTCCCCACCGGACTGGGGGCGGTCAGGGACCACCGGACCGTCTACGCACCGCACTTCTACAACACCGCGATGGAGGCGGGCGCCGACTACGACCCGTCGGCGGGCTGGATCGAGTCGTACGAGGCGGCCGTCACCGCGTATCCGGAGCGGCTGCACATCCCGGTCGTCGTCGGCGAATGGGGCCCGCTGAACAACACGCTTCCGCAGATGGGCCGTTTCTACCGGGACGCGATGGCCTCCTTGAGCCGCTACTCCTCGGGCTGGGCCGGCTATGTGTGGTGCTACGGCGGCGGGTACTGCGCACTCGACAAGGACGGGGCCTTCGCGGCGAACAAGGAGCGGACCGCCACGCCGTACGCGCCCGCCGTCGCCGGAACCGTCCACTCCGACACGTACGACGACACCACCGGCGTCTACCGGCTCTCCTACACGGCGGGCCGCCGCGGCACGACGGAGGTCTCCCTGCCGCCGACCGCGGGGAACTGGCGGGTCGCGGTGGGCGGCCGGGCCCAGGTCCGCAGACACGGGGGAGAGGTGCGCATCCGGGCCCGTGAGGGGGCGCGCGTCACGGTCACGGTCACCCGGACGCCGCGTGACCGAACCGGTTTCGGCAGCACGTTTGTCAATGAGGGTTGACGCGGGAGTCGTGTCAACGTAAGTTGACATCATGACCGAAGCAACGGATCTCGCCGCGCGTGCCGGCGACCACGACCCCCGGGTGGGCCTGCGGGCGGTCGCCGCGCTGCGACGGCTGCTGGAGCAACTCGAAGCCGTACAAGTCGCAAGCGCCCGCGCGAAGGGCTGGTCGTGGCAGGAGATCGCGGCCGAGCTGGGGGTCAGCCGGCAGGCCGTGCACAAGAAGTACGGGAGGCATTGATGTTCGAACGATTCACCAGGAGCGCACGGGCGACCGTGACCGGCGCGGTGACCCACGCGGAACGCGCCGACGCCGGATCGATCACCGAGGAGCACCTGCTGCTCGCCCTGCTGGACCAGGAAGGCGGCCGGGCGTCGTTCGCCGCCACGGCGCTGGGGCTCACGGACCGCAGGGCGTCGGTGGAGGCGGCGCTGGCCGATGCGCGCAGACGCGGCGGTATGACCAGGGCCGACGCCGACGCGCTCGCCGGTATCGGCATCGACCTCACCGCGATCGTCGCCCGGGTCGAGGAGGCGCACGGCGAGGGAGCCCTGCGGGGCGACGGCAAGGACCGGCGCCGGCGGGCGGGCAGACGCCCGTTCACCCGGGAGGCCAAGGGAGTCCTGGAGAAGTCGCTGCGGATCGCCCTGGGCCGCGGCGACCGGTTCATCGGCGAGGAGCACCTCCTGCTGGCCATGACCCTCGGTCCCGGCGTGGTCGCCGACGTCCTCGCCGAGCACGGCGCGACCTACGAGACGGTCGACCGCGCGCTGTACGGGGACGGCGGCGCGGGGCGCGTGCGGAAGGCGGGCTGAGGGGCCTCCGGGGGAGACGGGGCGGGAGGGGCCGGAGCGGCGGGCGGCACGGCGGAGCCCGGGGAGTGCCCCGGGCTCCGTGCCGGTCCCTGTCCGTGGCGGTCGCGACTCCGTGCCGGCCCCTGGTCCGCGCCGGTTTCCGTTCCGTGCCGGCCTTTGTTCCTCGCGGTCCCCGTTCCTCGCGGTCCCCGTTCCGCGCCGCTCCCTACTCCGCGCCGTCGGTCTCCTTCCGCAGCAGCGCTCCGATATGGGCCGCCGCCGTCGACAGGTGGCGGCGGGCCTCCGTCAGTTGCTCTTCGGTGACGCCCCGGTCACGGGCCGCGTCGCGGATGTCGTCGCGGAAGCGGTCGAGCAGGCGGTCCAGGTCACGGGCCGGGTCGCCGGTGGCGGCGGTGTCCTTGCCCCACTCCGGGTCGGCACCGGCGGGTTCCGGCTTGATGTACGGGGGCCAGGTGCCCGTCCTGGCGAAGCTGCCCAGCTGGCCGGTGATCTCGGCCAGCCCCTCGCGTACGCCGGAGGGCCAGTCGCCCCGCGCGAAGTGCTCCTGGACCTGGCGGGCCGCGTTCTGCATCTGCTCGCGCGCCCTGTCCTGGGCCTCCTTGGCCTGACGGCGGGCCTGCTGGGCGTCCTCGCGGGCGCGACGGGACTCGTCCTTCGCCCGGCGGGCCTGCTCCTTCCACTCCTGCTTGGCCTTGCGCAGCTCATCCTTCGCGGCGCGCCACGCCTCCTTGTCGCCGAGGTCCCCGAGGTCACCGAAGACGGACTCCCGGTCGCCCGTGCGGCCGGTACCGGTGCCGGTGGAGTTGGAGGTGTGCCGGGTCTCGTGCGCCGCGGCCCGCATCTCGCTGCGCAGCTTGCCCGCGGCGCCGCGTACGTCGTCCCGTATCTCGGCGGCCAGTTCGGAGACGGAGTCCCGGATCTCCATTTCCAGATCGGCCAGTTCGCCCGTGCGGCCGGCCAGTTCGGCGCGGCCCGCGTCGGTGATCGAGTAGACCTTGCGGCCGCCCTCGGTGGCGTGGGTGACGAGACCCTCGGCCTCCAGTTTGGCGAGGCGCGGATAGACCGTGCCCGCCGAGGGCGCGTACAGGCCCTGGAAGCGCTCCTCCAGGAGCCGGATCACCTCGTAGCCGTGGCGCGGGGCCTCGTCGAGCAGCTTCAGCAGATAGAGGCGGAGACGCCCGTGGGCGAATACGGGAGGCATGTCAGAGCACCTTTCCGGTCGGCGCGGCATCGTGCAGATCGTCCTCGGCCGGCGGGCGGCACAGCAGGGCGATCGACCCCGAGACGGTCGTCGCGCGCAGCTTCCCGGTCCCGGCGCCGAGCGTGCCGGTGATCTTCTTCGCCCCCCACTGGCCGCTGACCCGCAGATCCTCGAAGCCGTTGGAGACGGCGCCGCTCGCGGTGTTCGCCTCGACCGTCGCGTCCGCCGGGTGCGGCAGTCGGATGGCGACCTCGCCGGACACAGTGGTCAGCCGGACGTCCGTGGGCTTCCCGGTCGGGTCCAGGTCCAGCACCATGTTGCCGCTGACGGATTCCGCCCGTACCGAGGCGCCCGCGCCCTCGACGACCGTCAGGTCGCCCGAGACCGTCTGGAAGCGCAGCTCACCGGTGACCGACTGGGCCTCCACGCTGCCGGAGACCGTCTCGGCCCGGACCGGGCCGGCGAGCCCGACGAGCGTGGTGTCGCCGGTGACGCCCCGTACGTCCGTACGTCCACGGATTCCGGAGACCACGGCCCCGGCGCCGACCACACCGACCTCCACCGTCGCCCCGGCCGGCACGGCGAGCGAGACGACCGCGCTGCGGTGCCAGCCCTTGCGGTCGAACCAATTGAGGAAGTCGTTCCACGGCAGACCCTCGTACGCGACCGTGAGGGTGCCGCCCTCCTGGGTCACGATCAGCGGCGGGCCCTCGATCGAGGAGACCTCCAGCCGGGCGGTCCGCTCCTCGGTGCCGACGACATTGACGGCGCCCCCGACGATGCGGACATTGAGCGAGTCCACGGGGTCGTCGAAGGTCAGCTTCTGGGGCTCGTTGATGGCCCATGTCGACACAGGCATGGATCTGACCTCCTGGGACACACCGAATGACGCAACATATCGCGTCTCTTGCAGGACACGATATATCGCGGATCGGGGAAGTCAAGGGGAGTCGCGATGGCGCCGATCGCCCCCTGCGCGTCAAATGGCACCAAACAGGGGCGAATTACCCTAGCGTGTGAGGCATGAACGCGACATCCCCCGTGGGGGCGCTGCTGCTGTGCCGTACCGAACCCGAGAACGTACGGACGGTGGCCCATCTGCTGCGCGAGCGGATGCTGCTCGCGCCCGCCGGGGACGGGTGGTCCGTCCTCGTCCCCGAGGGAAGGCCCTGGCGGGACGGTGGCGAGGGGGGTGCGGACACGGAGCCGGTCGACCGGGTCGTGGCGGGCTGGGCCGCCGCGCTCGCTGTCGGCTCGACCTGGCCCGTCCTCGCGCTGTGGTGGGACGGCGACCGGGCCGGCCACACGCTGGCGTACGGATTCCGCCGCCCGGTCGGCTACGTCTGGCTCGCGGACGGCACTCCGGTCGGGGAGGACGAGGCGATGCGTACGTTCGCCGAGCGGTTGGGCCTCGACCCCGTGCTGGATGTCCAGGCGCTCGAAGAGCTCATCCGCCCGGACCCGGACGCCGATGCCCGCATCCGGCTGCGCGGGCTGCTCGCCGTCCTCACCCGGATCGGGCTGAGCCTCCCGCCCGGCCTGGATCCGGACACGCCCGGCGACCGGCTGTACGCGGAGGCCGACGGCCGACCGGAAACCGAATCGATCAGCTGGGCCGGTCGGCGCGAGGCGGTGCGGGCCCAACTCGACGCGGTCGGGAACAGCCGCCTCGGTCCCTGGATGCGGGGCCCCAGGGCTCGCGTACTGGGCGGCGCCCAGGTGGCGGCCGGACTCCCGCTCGCCCTCTGGGGGATCGGGCGCCGCAGCGGCGGCTGGGCCTTGGCCGGAGCGCTGCTGATGGCGCACGGGGCGCTCGGCCTCGCGTACGACCGCTTCAGGGCCGAGAGGACCGGGATCGTCGCAACGGACTGATCAGCGGTCGGAACGGATCGACCAGGGGCCGGAGCGGGCCGATCAGAGGTCGGAAGCGGATCGATCAGGGGTCGGAACGGATCGATCCGGGGTTGGAACGGATCGGTTACTCGTCCTCGTCCTCGTCGTCGAGGCGGGCCAGCCAGGTGGCGAGGCGCTCGACCGGCACCTCGAAGTCGGGATTGAGATCGACGAACGTACGCAGCTGCTCGGCGAGCCACTCGAAAGTGACCTCTTCCTCGCCTCGCCGCTTCTCCAGCTCCTCGATACCGCGGTCGGTGAAGTACATGCGGCAAGCCTAATGCCTGGTGACAGCCCCACGACGGCCGGGAGCGCACCCCCCGGCGCGGTCCGCGACGGCCGCGCGGAGCCACGGCGAACCCGCCGAGAACCGGTCGGCGGCGTTCCGGCGTCATGGTCCATGTGTCTCGCATCGGCCGCGTACTGCCGTTAGCCTGCGGGTAGTTGGGGGAACGGGGGGTTTCATGGGTGACAGCGAGGCCCGTATCACGCGCATCGAGATGCCGGACGGCACACCGGTCTGGGCGCGGATCTCCGGGGCGGAGGAGCTGGCCGAGTCCGCCCGGGGTCCGGCGTTCACGGACATCGGGTACGAGGACTTCGCCGAGCGCGTGCAGGCCCGGGTCGAGAGCCTGCAGGCGGTCGTGACCAGCGTCGCGCGTTCGCTTGCCGAGCCACTGCGAGCGGTGCGGCCCGACGAGGTCAGCGTCGAGTTCGGCATCGAGCTCACCGCGAAGGCGGGCAAGGTCGTCGGCCTCCTCGCGGACGGCGAGGCCAAGGGCGGCATCAAGGTCACGCTGACGTGGAACGGCGGAGGCCCGCCCGTCGATCCGCCGATCCCGGCGCAGAGCGGGGCGCGGGGAGCGGGACAGACCATGGCGCCCCCGCCCCAGCACACCGCGCCGCCCCCCGCTCCCGGCGCGCACACCGCGCCCCGTCCCGCCCCCGGCGCGCAGGCCGCACTGCATGGGCCGCCGCAGCCACAACCCTCCCCGCCCATGCCGCCCCCGCCCTCCTCGCCGCCCGCACATCCGCCCGTGACTGCGGCGCCCCCGGACCCAGGCGTATCCGCGGGGACCCCGAGCACAGGCGTGCCCGGGGCACCCCCGGACGACGGCGAATCCCCGGGGCCCCCGGATGCGGATGCCCTCGCGGGGATCCCGGGCGCCGGTGCATCCACCGGCGCACCGGCGCATCCCGACGGGGCCGGGCCGGGCGCCGGAAGCCGCTCATGACGCAGCCGCCGGGCAGGGGCGCAGGGGGCGGCTCGGAGAGCACGTACCGTGCGCTGGCGGGCCTCGTGATGGCCGCGACCGTACGCATCCATCGCCCGGAGCCCGGGTATGCCCCTGACGGATCCGACCGCGGCTTCCTGGGGAGCGGCTTCTTCATCGCCCCGAGCTGGGTCCTCACGTGCGCGCACGTGGCGATGGAGGGGGAGGGGCGTCAGGTGAGCGTGGTGTTCAAGCCGGACCCGGGCAGCGCCGAGACCGCGGTCGAGGGAATCGTGGTCGCCGCCCTGCCCGAGGGCCGTCACGGCCCGGCCGGGCCGGGCGAGGTGCGGGTTCCGGCGCCCTCGGGCGGCTGGCCGGCCCCCGACCTCGCGCTCATCCGGCTGCTGAGGCCCGTCGAGCACCCCTGCGTGTACGTCACCGAACGCCCGGCGGGCATGTTCGGCGGCGGCTCGGTCCTCTACACCGGGTGGACCGGCGGCGGATCGGGGCAGCTGACCCGGTTCAGCGGGCGCTGCCAGGTGATGGGCACCTTCGGCGACTGGGCCGAGGACGACGAACAGATGCGGCTCGACGGCGACCGGATGTACCCGGGCCTGTCCGGCGGACCCGTGGTGGACCTGGCCCGCGGCGAGGTCGTCGGCGTACTCAAGTCGCGGTCCGACGGCACGACCGGCGGGACCTCGATCGGCGTCGAGCGACTGCGCACGCTGCCCGTGCCGCCCGGGGCCGTCGCCACCGAGTCCGACGACCCCTACCAGGCGGTGTTCCACGCCCACGACCGCTACCATGCCGACCGGCACGGCAGCCCGGTCGGCACCGAGCGGACCTGGGCCGACCTCCAGCGCGAACTGGGCGCCGGAGCCGGGCTCGCACTCAGCCCGCAGCAACGCGTCGACCTGCTCGGCCGGCTCGCCGAACTCCCGCCGCCGCTCAGCACCCGCAGCCTCCTCGACCTCCTGGACCGGCTGCCCGACACCCACCCGACTGAGCACCACGCGGCACCACGCGGCTGGCGCGACGGACTGGGGACGCTGTACGACGCCCCCGGCGGCGACAGCGCGCTGGAACTGATCCTGCGCTACTGCATGAGCGCGCTCTCCGCCGAACGCCCCTACGTGCTGCCGTCCACCCAGCTCGCCGAGGCCTCCCTGTGGGACTGGGTGAAGCGGATGGCCGAGGACCGGCTCTCCCGCAAGTTCCGCCATGAGCTCGCCGGGCTCCGGCACAACGGCCGGCTCACCCCCGACCGCGAGCATCCGCGTATCCCGGCGCCGGCACTCGAACCCACCAGGACCCGCGGCGCTCCGTGCGTCCTGCTGCAGCTGGAGCCGCGCGGCTGGGAACGGGACCGGTACGACTGGCGGATCGGCGTCGTCCAGCACGCCGGGGACGTCCTGCCGGTCGCCGAGGACAGCCGGGGCACCGCACTGGAGGCACTCCCGGCCCGGCTCGCCGGGCCGCTGGCGGAGGCGTTCCGGCGGTGCGACGCACCCGACGACCCCGCGGTGCTCCAGGTCGCCGTCCCGCAGTCCCTCATGGACCTGGAGGTCGACGGATGGCACGTGCCGCCCGACGGGCGGCCGCTCGGAGTGCTGCGCCCCGTGGTCATCCGCCGCCTGGACCAGCGACCGCGGCCGGCCGACGGCGGGCCCGACGAGCGCGAGGCGCGCTGGAACCGGACCATGACGGCCCCGATGCGGGCCGCCGTCGTCGACTGCGAGGACGGAATGCGGGTACCCGTAGCCGTGGCGGAGGAGCTGCGCGCACTGGCGTACGAGACCGTCCCGGTGCTCTGCAGATACGGGGACCGGCCCGACCCGGAGACCGCGGCCGGTCTCGGACGGGTGCTCGACGGGGGTTTCGGGGTGGCCCTGTGGCGGCGCCGGGCGGCCGAGCCCGCCGCCGTCTGTACGGATTTCCACCGGCGCGCCGCCGAGTCGGTCTCCGGGGCCCGCACGGCCGATCAACTGCCGAAGACGGTCCATGAACTGAGACGGGGGGTACGCGCGGCCCGTACGGAGACGTACTGGTCGGACGGCGTCGCCCTCTACTGGGATGATCCGCACCACCCACTGCCCGGCTCCGACCAGTTCCTGGAGGCGCCATGAGGGACGACCGCGCCGGCCGGACCCTTACGGGGCGTACATCGGATCGCTACCGTGATGCACGTTCGACTGCTTCCCCTGGCGGACGAGTGACGACGAGGAACACGCTATGAGTGAACCAGGCGAGTGGCTCATCTACCGAGGGGCCGGCGAACCGCACGAAGGCATCGAGCAGTTGCCGCCCCCGCCGCCGTGGCGGGACTTCGCGGGCCGTGGTGCGTCGGATCCCGACGAGCACGGCGGGGACGGGAGCGCGGACGGATCGGCCGATCGTCGACTCGGGGGCCACCGGCACATCGCCGAACTCCATCGGCCGGGCGCCGAAGAGCTCGAAATGATCAATGCCGCGCTCTATCTGCGTCGTCCGCTGCTGGTCACCGGCAGCCCGGGGGCCGGAAAGAGCACGCTGGCCCACTCCGTCGCCCATGAGCTGGGGCTCGGCCGGGTCCTGCGCTGGCCCATCGTCAGCCGCTCGACGCTCCAGGACGGGCTCTACCACTACGACGCGATCGCCCGGCTCCAGGACGTGCAGATCGCCGCCCACAGCGCGGCGGCCGGGGCGGCCGGCGTCGAATCGGCGGAGAGTGTCGGCAGCTACATCCGGCTCGGTCCGCTGGGCACCGCGCTGCTGCCCTCGGACCGGCCGCGCGTACTGCTCATCGACGAGCTCGACAAGAGCGACATCGATCTGCCCAACGACCTGCTCAACGTGCTGGAGGAGGGCGAGTTCGCCATCCCCGAGCTGGAACGGATCACCGACCGGCTGCCCGGCGGCGAGGCGGAGGTCCTCGACGACGACGGCAACAAGGTGAAGGTGAGGGGAGGCCGGGTGCAATGCCGGTCCTTCCCGTTCGTGGTGCTCACCAGCAATGGCGAGCGGGACTTCCCGGCACCCCTGATGCGCCGCTGTATCCACCTGGAGCTCGGCCGCCCCGACCACCAGCGGCTCGCGACCTTCGTCCGTGCCCACCTCGGCGACGAGGCGGCGCGCTCCGGGGACGATCTCATCGCCCACTTCCTGGAACGCTCCCGCAGCGAACTCCTCGCCACCGACCAGCTGTTGAACGCGATCTACCTCACCGACGCCGCCTCGCCGGCCGGCCGCGACCGCCTCGCCGACCTGCTCATCCAGCGACTCGACCGGCCGAGGTGATGAGCTGATGGCCGGTGGCGCGGCGCGGCACGGACCGGATGGTGGGCCCGGTCCCGACGACGGTCCGGGCGAGGGAGCGGGGCCTCACGGCGGCGAGGCGCCGGGTGAGGCCGTGGGGGATCACGCGGCCCAGGTTTCCGGACCGGCCGCGGGACCGGCCGCGGGACCGGCACCGGAATCGGCGTCGGGACCGGGAGCGGAGTCGGGACCGGCCTCGGGACCGGAAACGGCGTCGGGACCGGCGCGGCACTCGGGTTCTCTGCCGTACGGCGGCGGCCTGCTGCCCGCGTTCGTGGCCCGGCTGCGCGAGGCCGGGCTCGACCCCGATGCCGAACAGCTCTGCGACGCCCTCTGGCTGGCCCGCTGGACCCGTCACCCCGACGCGCCGGACGACGAGGGCGACGAGGCCGGGCCGCCGCTCCACTCCGAGCGGGCGCGGGAGAACCGGGAGGCCGAGCGCCCCACCTTGCCGGTGACCGGCCGCGACGAAGCCCCGGCCCCCGTGGCGGACGACGACGAGCCGGTGGAGGAGCAGGGCCTCGGCGACGACGACCGGCGGATCCACCTCTACCCCGTACCCCGCACGCGGCCACCCGCCGGTCCCCGTCCGGACGGCTCGGGCGGGCGCGGGCGTGGCACCACCGGGGGAGGGCGGGCGAGAGCGCTCGCCCTCGGGGTGCCCGCCGCCCCTGCCCTGCCCGCGCCGCTCGAACTCCAGCGGGCCCTGCGCCCGTTGCAGCGATACCGCCCGGCGGCTCCGCCGCTGCGCCGCACCCTCGACGAGACGGCGACCGCGGAGCTCAGCGCCCGGTCCGGCGGGATGATCATGCCGGTCTTCCGTGGTGCGTCCCGGGGGGAGGCACTCGTGCAGTGCGTCATGGACGCCTCGTCCTCGATGCTGGTGTGGGACCGGATGTTCGGAGAAATCCAGCAGATATTCGGCCAGTTGGGCGCCTTCCGGGATGTGCAGGTGCGCTATCTGCACCAAGGGCCCGACGGTGCGGCCGCGGTGAGCCGCAGCCCTGATCCTGCCGCCGCACCCCTGAACTCCGCGGACCGGCTGAGCGATCCGACCGGTCGCCGTGTCACCGTTCTGGTCAGCGACTGCGCGGGTCCGCTCTGGCACAGCGGCCGGGCCCACCGTCTGCTGCACCAGCTGGCCCGACAGGCGCCGGCGGCCGTGCTCCAGCCCCTGCCGCAGCGGATGTGGAACCGGACCAGGCTGCCGGTCACCTACGGTTCGCTGTCCCGTGGCGAGGGGCCGAGCGGAGCCGCCGTACTGAAGGTCACGGAGCATGCCGGTACGGGGCCCGCCGTGCATCCGGGAGCCCTGGCGATTCCCGTGCTCCCGCCGGTGGAGGGCGCGTTGGCGGCCTGGGCGAGGCTGCTGTCCGGCACCGGCGCGGGGCAGATCTCCGGAGCCGTCGGCTGGGTGCGGGCCGATCAGCCCGCGGCGGCCGCACAGCGTCCCGGTGACGGGCTGTCCTCGCTCCAGTTGGTCAGCCGCTTCCGCTCGGCGGCCTCCCCGGTCGCCGGACAGCTGGCCGTCTATCTCGCGGCGGCCCCGTTGTACCTGCCGGTGATGCAGTTGGTGCAGCGCACGATGCTGCCGCACTCGGGGCCGTCCGAACTCGCCGAGGTGCTGCTGAGCGGACTGCTGTCACGGAGCAAGGGCGAGGACGGAGTCGAGGACGGCGGCCAGTGGTACGAGTTCGCGCCCGGAGTCCGGGAGGCGCTGCTCGGCCCGCTGGGCCGGGACGAGGCGCTGCTCGTGCTCAAGCACTGCTCGCAGTACATCGAGCAGCGGTTCGGCAAGGGCGGGCCGAACTTCCCGGCCCTGGCCTTCGCCCAGCTCGGCGAGGGCCGGTACGGCCCGTCGCGGGCCACCCACACCACGGACACCCTGGGGAACGGCGCGCCCGACGGGGAGTTCGAAGAGGGTGACGAGAACGGGGAGGGCGGCACAGGCGGCGGGTCGCGCGTCCCCCACCCCTTCGCCGAGGTCGCGGTCCGCGTACTGGAGCGATTCATGCCCCTGCCCGAGCAGTTCGTGACGGAGACCGGCCGGGACGCCCACCGAGGCTCCGTCCAGACACCGAACGCGGCGGTGGAGAGCGCCCGCGTCCTGGTACGGCACTTCGAATCGGACAGCATGGTGCAGTACCTGATCGACGCCGTGCAACTGCTGCGGAGCGCCACGGAGCGCGAGGAACAGCCGGGCGCCGACCCCGAGCTGTGGGCGGAGTACTCGCGCTGCGTCCTGCGGCTGTGGGAGGTGCAGGGGGACGCCGAGCTGCTCCGCGAGGCGGAGTACGCCGCCGAACGGGCCGCCGCGCACCCCGGAGCGGTGCGCGAACGCGCCGTCCTGGCCAAGGTGTTGCACGCCGCAGCGGACGACCGGCGGCGGCGCGGCGACCGGCGCGGCGCGCTGGACCTGCTGCGCCGCGCCGACCGCGAGTACACGGCAGCCTGCTCGGACCCCGGTCTGGAACCCGCCGAGGCACTCCGGCTCACCCTGGAGCGGGTCCGGGCCCTGGAGGCGCAGTGGCGGCTCGACGGCGACACCGCTCTGCTGCAGGCCGCGTACGGCATGCTGGAGGCGTTCGCCGACGTCTGGCCCGACCAGGAGAACCGGCCCACCGCCCTGCCGCTGGCTCACGGCCGCACCCTGCTGAAACTGGCCGGGGCCACCGTCGACACCGAACAGTCCCGGGTGTACGCCGGTCAGGCGGCACGCTCCTTGCGGACGGCGTTCGAACAGGGCGGCGGCCGGCACACCATGGGAACCGAGGTGCGCATCCTGCTGGACCTGGTGGACGCCCTGCTCGGCTCGGGCGAGGAACCGGACGAGGCCGCGACGCTGATCGAGCAGGCCCTGGAGACCGTGCGGGAGCAGCGGCAGCGCGCCCTGCTCCAGACCCGCGCGGGCCGAGTCCGCGTCGCGCGTTACGAACACACCGGCGACCCGGACGCTCTCGTCGAGGCGGCCGACTGGTTCGCCCGCGCCGCGCGCGGCGTCCCGCGCGACTCGCAGGCCCACGCCGATCTGCTCGCCGAGTGGGGCGGCACGCTGCTGCGCCGCGCCCGACTGCCCGACGGCCGCGCGTACATCGGTGCCGCGGTACGGGTGTTGCGGGACTGCCGTACGGAGACGGCGACGGGGGGTACACGCCAGGCCGAGCGGCTGCTGATGCTGGGCCGGGCGCTGATGCTGCGGCACCGCGCCACCGAGGACCGGGTCGACCTGCGGGAGGCCGAGCATCTCTTCGGGCTCGCCGCCCAGGAGGCCACCGACCCGCTGACCGCGGCGCGCTGCTGGCTGGAACTGGGCCTGTCCCACCTGGACGCCTCCCGGGTGCTGCGCCGCCCGGCCCGGCTCGACGAGGCGGCCGAGGCGTTCCGGGACGCCGCCGAGGCGGCCCGCACGGCAGAAGCGGAGCTGGATAGTCCGCAACAGCGCCAAGAAGCAGTCGAGTTGGGTGCTACAGCCAACCATTGGCGGGGTATGACCTACGAAAGAGCGGGACGCCCTCGGGCCGCACGCGAGGCGTACCGGGCGGCCCGTCAGGAATGGCGCAAACTGCCGGACGGCGGCGGCGCGGCGGGCGAGTCGACCGCCGGGCGGCTGGCGGAGCTGGAGCGCTGACTGTTCGACGAAGAGCACTCGGCGATCTGATGTCGGGGTGATGCACGCCGTGTGCGACCGGCGTACGACCGACGCCGGTCGGCGGCGCCCGCAGCCAGGCGTATGCCCGGCTGTGCGGGGCATCGGTACAGGAGCGACGGGTGTCCACGGCCCGCATCGACGCCATGGGCGGGCGCGCGGGCACCCTTCGTGAACACGGCAGGGGCGAACGCGGTGCGGGCGCCGGTGCCGTGCGAGCAGGGACACGCGAGTCAGGGACGCGGGCTCGACGGGATGCGCTCAAGGGCGAGCACATCACCGGCGGCTCGATGCGGCGGTTACGGGGAGACATGATGAGCGAGTCGATACGCGACGACGGGCCGGACGAGGGATCGCCCAACGGGCCGGATGCATTGCCGGATCTGCTGGAGCTCGATCTGGAGGCCCTGCGGACACTGAACCACCCGGTGCTCTGCGAAGTGGTCGCGGACCTGCGCGGCCGGGCCGAACAGCCGCGGGAGATGCTGTGGGGATTCACCAACGCCTTCTGAGCCGGGGCGCCGGGCTGCCTCGCCGGAAGGGGCCGCACGATTTCGGTCCGGGGCCCGGTTGAACAGGACATCGTGGTCCGGGACCGGTTTGCCCGCACGGCAGGCCAGGGATACTCGCCACGGGTCGGCAACGGGGGCCGTCCCCGGGGACGTACAGCACGGGGGTGCCGGAGTGTCTCTACAGGCGACGCCGCGCGCGCCCCGGCGCCCGGGGTCCCACGCCGACGGCCGAATACCGCTTCCCTTCGGTCAGTTCATCGTCAAGGTGCACGGGCGCTGCAATCTGGCCTGCACCTACTGCTATCTCTACGAGGGCCCGGACCGGACCTGGCGTGATCGCCCGCCCGCCGCCGCACCCGCCGTTCTGGACCGCGCGGCGGAGCGGATCGCCGAACACGCGGCGGCCCACGGACTGAGCGGCGCGGCCCTCGTCCTGCACGGCGGCGAACCCCTCCTCGCGGGCGTCGACCGGCTGGCCGCCCTCTCCGACCGGGTCCGCGACCTGGTGCCCGCGGGCTGTACCGTCCACGCCACCGTGCAGACCAACGGCACCCTGCTCACCGATGCGCGCGTCGCCGCTCTCGCCCGGCACGGCATACGCGTCGGCATCAGCCTCAACGGCGGTCTGGCCGCCCACAACACCCGGCGTACCGACCGCGCCGGACGCCCCTCCTGGCCCGCCGCCTCGCGTGGCGCCCGGCTGCTGGCCGACCGGTACCCCGGCGCGTACGCCGGCATCCTCACCGTCGTCGACCCCCGGACCGATCCGATCGAGACGTACGAGTCGCTGCTCGCCCTGCGTCCACCGACCCTGGACCTGCTGCTGCCGCACGGCAACTGGACGAACCCCCCGCCGGGCCTGCCCGTCGCGGGGGCACCCCCCGCAGGGCCGGGATCGGGCCGCCCGACCCCGTACGGCGACTGGCTCACCACCGTCTTCGACCGCTGGTGGCGGGCCGGACGCCGGGAGACCCGGGTACGGCTCTTCGAGGAGTGCCTCGCCCTGCTGCTGGGTCTGCCCGCCGCCACCGAATCGCTCGGCCTCCAACCCGTCAACGCCATCGTCGTCGAGACCGACGGGACGATCGAACAGGTGGACTCCCTCAAGTCCGCCTATGACACGGCCGCCGCCACCGGGCTCGACATCTTCCGCCACAGCTTCGACGACGCCCTGCGCCACCCCGGCGTCGCCGCCCGTCAGGCAGGCGCCGACGCGCTCGCCGACGCCTGCCGCGCCTGCCCGCTGCTGACCGTCTGCGGTGGCGGCCACTACGCACACCGCTACCACGCGGCCCATGGCTTCACCAACCCGTCGGTCTACTGCGCCGATCTCGAACGGCTGGTACGCCACATCGCGGGCCGGTTGTCCGACGCGACCGCAGGAGAACACCGATGATCCCCCCACTCCCGGACCACGCGCTCCACGAACTCGGCCGCACCGAGGGCGGGGCCGACACCCTCCGCCTGCTCGTACGCGACCAGGACACCCGACGGCTCCTCCTCCTGCGTGCCGTGCTCGACGCGGCCGAGGCGGCCCCCACGACCGTCCGCCCGCCCCGGCTGCTCGACCGGCTCCGTCAGGACTGGGCTCTGCTGGAGACGGCGGAACGCGCCGACCGGGCCGCCGCGCGCACCGTCCTGCTCCACCCCCTCGTCGGCCCCTGGGCACAGCGCTGCCTGCGCGGCCTCGCCGGTGTCGGCTCCCCTGCCGAACTCCGCGCGGACCTGGACCACTTGAGCGCTCTGGCAGCCGCGGCGGCGATCCGCGCCGGAATCGCGTTCACGGCCCGCCTCGCCGCTCACGGCGGGCTGCTGTCCCTGCCCACCCTGGGCGCCCTGCGCACGGCGTCCGGCCCGGTCGACATCGCCTTCTGCGGCAGTGACCTGACGATGCGTGCGGTCGAGGGCGGGCCGCCCCTGACCGCACACGCGCATCCGGACGGAACGACCTCCTCGGCCGACCCGCGCTGGCTGCCCGTGTTCGCCCTGCCCGCCGTGCCCGGCGGCGTCGGACCCGTACCCCTGGACGACGTCGATCCGTACCGCACCGACGGAGACGGGCTCCGGCGGCACGGACTGAGCGCCGCCACCCACATCGACGACCACGAACGCAAGGCCTGGGCCGAGTCCTGGTCCGGGGTGGGGCCGCTGCTCCGTATCGGCGGCGCACACCGCCTCACCGAAGCGGCCGTCCTGCTGCGCTGTCTGGTGCCGCTCGGCCCGCCCCCCGGCTCCGGGCCCGTCGGCGAGGGCGCGGCGCACTGCAGCGGCACCAGGCGCGAGGCGTTCGGCGCCGTCCTCAGCAGCAGACCGGCCACCCCCGCCTACTTCGTCTCGACCCTCGTCCATGAACTCCAGCACACCAAACTGGCCGCCCTCGGCTCCCTCGCGGCGCTGCACCACGAGGACGCGACACCGCGTCACTTCGCGCCCTGGCGCTCCGACCCGCGGCCCTTCGACGGCCTTCTCCAGGGCGCCTACTCGCACCTCGCGCTCGCCGACTACTGGCAGCGGTTCGCGCTCGCCGCACGGCGTGTCACCCACCGCGACCTGGCGTGGGCCGAGCACGCCCGCTGCCGCGAACAGGTCGGTGCCGTGCTGCCCGTGCTGGCGGGATCGGCGGCACTGACCCGTGAAGGCCGGGTAGTGGTCAACGAGATGATCACGCTCTACCACCGTCTGGACGATTGTCCGCCCCCGACGGGTCATCTCGCGCGGGCGCAGGCGTACGTGGCCACCACCAAGGTGATATGGCAGCAGAGGAACGGCTCGCGAACACAGTGAACAGCCCCCGCGACACCGGCCGGAGCGACCATGCTCCGGTGTATGTTGAAAAGGCTCGCATCGAGGCAGGGAGACGGTTGAATGCCCGGAACGCGTAAGCAAGTTGGAGCAACCGGGACGCAGACCGTCACCATCAGTTCGGCCGGTTTCAACCGTGCCTGGGCGGCGTGGATCGCGGACCGTCTGGAACGGCGTGGAGTGACGGTGGTCCAGCAGCGCTGGGACCCCCCGGTGGAGATCCCGCTGGAGGAGTCCCTGCGGGACCTGACCCTGTCCCGAGGCCAGGTTCTGGTGATCCTCAGCGACTGGTACTTCCAGCTCGGACCCCGTAGCCACGACGAGTGGAACAGGGCCCTGCGTGAGGTCGTCGCCCCTGATCCCGACCGCTTCGCCGCCGTCTCCGTCACCACCTCCGCGCTGCCCGGGGCCACCTCGGTCCTCGGCGCGGCCGACTTCACCAACGTCGGTGCCGACGAGGCCGAGCGGCGGCTGCTGACCCGCCTGGGCCTGCCCACGGACCCGCTGCCCGCCTCCGCCGAGACCCGGCCGGGCCCCCGCTACCCGGCCGACACTCCCGAGGTGTGGGGCGGGGTACCGCGCCGCAACACCCGGTTCACCGGGCGTGAGGAACTGCTCAGCAAGGCGTACCGGGCCCTCCAGGACGCCGGGCCCGGCGCCGGGGTCGTGACCTTGTACGGCATGTCCGGCGTCGGCAAGACCCAGCTGGCCGCGGAGTACGTCTACCGCTTCGGCTCCGAGTACGACGTGGTCTGGTGGGTGCCCGCCGACCGGCGGGCGCTCTACCGCCAGCGGCTCGCCGAACTCGCCCCCGAACTGGGCCTGTCCACCGGCGTCGAGTACGGCGAGCGGCTGCGCGCGGTACGGGACGCGCTGCGCCGCGGCGAACCGCACTCCCACTGGCTCCTCGTCCTCGACGGTGCCGACGAACCCGAACACATCTGGGACCTCGTGCCGACCGGGCCCGGGCACGTCCTCATCACCTCGCGCAACCCGGAGTGGGGCGAGCACAACAGCAACCTCGTCGAGGTACCCGTCTACAGCCGGGACGAGTCGGTCGCCTTCATCCGGCGCCGCGCCCCGCGCCTGACCCCCGCCGAAGCGGACCGGCTCGCCTACACGCTCGAAGACCTCCCGCTGCTCCTCGACCAGACCGCGGGCTGGCTGAACGACTCCGACCTCTCGGTCGAGGAGTACATCGAACTCCTCGAAGGCGGCATCGACCAGGACGTCGTCAAGGTCTCCGCGGACTTTCCGCTCGCCTTCCAGACCGCCTGGTCGATACTGCTGAACAAGCTCAAGGACACCGTCCCCGAGTCCGTCGACCTGCTCCGGCTGTGCAGTTTCTTCGCACCCGGCTCCATCCCCGTGCGGCTGCTGAAGGAAATGCCCGCCGGTGAGCTGCCGGAACAGGTCTCCGGCCTGATGAACGACCCGCTGCTGTGGAACAAGGCGATCGGCCAGCTCCGTCAGTACTCCGTGGTCCGGCTGGAGACCCACGAGTCGGCCGTCGACGAGTCGTCGTCCGGCGAATCGCTCTACATGCACCGCATGGTCCACCAGATCGTCGGCCACGACATGACGGAACGGGACCGTCGGGAGTTCATCGACGTGGTCCGCCGGGCTCTCGCCGCCGCGGACCCCGGCAGGCCCACCGACACCCGGCTGTGGCCCGCCTACGCCGAGATCACCCCGCACCTGAAATGGGCCGACGTGCTCAAGAGCACCGACCCGGCGGTGCAGACCCTGGTGCTCAACTGCCTGCGCTACATGTACCTCTCCGGGGAGTACCGGGCCGGCATCAAGCTGGGCGAACGCGCCATGAAGGCCTGGCGGGAGCTGCTCGGCGAGGATCACCCCAGGATCTGGGACCTCAGCTACCACTACGCCAACCTGCTGCGGGCCGTCGGAGACTACGCCGGCACGGAAGCGATCGAACGCGCCGCCGTGGACCATCTGCGCACCGAGCGCGGCGTACAGGATCTGGAACACCTGCGTGCCGCCGGAGGCCTCGCCGCCGACCTGCGGGGCCTCGGCCGGTACGACGAGGCACTGGAGATGTCCGGCTGGGTCCTCGCCGCCTACCGTGAGCTGCTGGGCGACCAGGACTCACGCACGCTCAACGCCCAGAACAACCTCGCCGTTTCGCTGCGGCTGCTCGGCCGCTACCAGGAGTCGCTGGAGCTCAACCAGCGAACTCTGGAAGCCCGTCGGCAGTTCTTGGGCCAGCGTCACAACTGGACCCTGTCCTCCCAGACCAGCTACGCCACCGACCTGCGCCTGCTCGGCCGCTACGGCGACGCGCTGTCGCTCCAGAACCAGAGCGTCCGGGTGCACCGGCTGGTGCTGGGCCACGACAATCCGCAGACCTTGCGAGCCGAATACAACCTCGCGCTGTGCCACTACCGTTCGGGAGAGCGCGCCACGGCCTCGGCCCTGTTCACCCGGGTGCTGGAGCGATGCGAACGGGTGCTGGGCGAGGACGACCCGCTGACCATGATGTTCTCGGCCGGCCAGAGCTGCTTCGCCCGCGAGCACGCGGACATCGACCAGGCCAGGGGCATAAGCGAGAAGGTCGTCGACGGCTATGTGAACATGCTCGGCGAGGACCACCCCTTCGTGGCGGGAACCCGGGCCAACCACGCCCTGATTCTGCGCAACGTGGGCGAGCGGGACCACGCCCACGCCCTGCTGGAAGGGGCCCTCGCCGCGTTGACACAGGCCGTCGGCGAGTACCACCCCTGGACCCTGGGGTGTGCCATCAACGCCTCGGCGCTGCGCAACCTGGTGGGAGACCCGGAATCCGCGGCCACGCTGACGGACGCGGTCATCACCAGGGCCACCGAGACTCTCGGGCGGACCCACCCGTTGACCCTCTCCGCCCGGATCGCGCACGCCGCGGACCTGCGCGGCGTCCGGGAGCGGCAGCGGGCCGAGAAGGTCGAGAACGAGGCGCTGGGCGACCTGGCGACCACCCTCGGCGCCCAGCATGTCCATACGGTCTCGGCCCGCTCGCGCAACCGCCCGTACTGGGACTTCGAGCCCCCGATCGTCTGAGACGAGGCGCCGTCCGCGCACCGGCGGCGCTCCGCACGGCGCCGACCACAGACCGAAGGGCCCGGCCCCGCGAGCAGCTCGCGGGACCGGGCCCTGGGGCGTACAGCAGCGGGTCAGGCGTCGAAGACCTCGGCGACCAGCTGGGCCTGCTCGGCCTGGTGGCGCTTGGCGGAGCCCACCGCCGGGGACGAGCTGTGCGGCCGCGAGATGCGGCGCAGACGCTCACCGTGCGGGACGTCGGCGCCGACGGCCAGGTCCAGGTGGTCGATCAGGTTCAGGGCGATGAACGGCCAGGCGCCCTGGTTGGCCGGCTCCTCCTGGGTCCAGAGGTACTTCTCGGCGTTCGGGTACTTGGCGATCTCGGCCTGCAGCTCGGCACCCGGCAGCGGGTACAGGCGCTCCAGACGGATGATCGCGGTGTCCGTGACGCCACGCTTCGTACGCTCGGCCTCCAGGTCGTAGTAGACCTTGCCGGAGCAGAAGACGACCTTGCGGACGTCGTCCGCGTTCACCGAGTCGTCGCCGATCACCGGGCGGAAGCCGCCGGTGGTGAACTCCTCCACCTTCGACGCGGCCGCCTTGAGGCGGAGCATCGACTTCGGGGTGAAGACGATCAGCGGCTTGTGGTGCGGGTTGTGCACCTGCCACCGCAGGAGGTGGAAGTAGTTCGACGGCAGGGTCGGCATGGCGACGGTCATGTTGTTCTGCGCGCACAGCGTGAGGAAGCGCTCCGGGCGGGCGGACGAGTGGTCCGGGCCCTGGCCCTCGTAGCCGTGCGGCAGCAGCAGCGTGACGCCGGAGGTCTGACCCCACTTCTGCTCGGCCGAGGAGATGAACTCGTCGACGACGGTCTGCGCGCCGTTGACGAAGTCACCGAACTGGGCCTCCCAGATGACCAGCGACTCCGGACGGGCCAGCGAGTAGCCGTACTCGAAGCCCATCGCCGCGTACTCGCTGAGCAGCGAGTCGTAGACGTTGTAACGGGCCTGGTCGTCGGAGAGGTAGAGCAGCGGGGTGTAGTCCTCGCCGGTCACCTGGTCGACGAGGACCGCGTGGCGCTGGCCGAAGGTGCCGCGGCGGGTGTCCTGGCCGGCGAGCCGGACCGGCGTGCCCTCCATCAGCAGCGAACCGATGGCCAGGGTCTCGCCCATGCCCCAGTCGATCGTGCCGTTCTCCACCGAGGCCGCGCGACGCTGCATCTGCGGCATCAGACGGGGGTGGACGGTGATCCGCTCGGGGATGTTGACCTGCGACTCCGCGATGACCTTCACGAACTCCTGGGAGACCGCGGTGGTCACGGCGACCGGGAACTCGGGCTGGACCTCGGGGGTCTGCGCCGGAGCCGGCAGCGAGGTGGCCTCGCGGACCTCCGCGAAGACCTTCTCCAGCTGGCCCTGGAAGTCCTGGAGCGCCTGTTCGGCCTCTTCCAGCGTGATGTCGCCGCGACCGATGAGGGACTCGGTGTAGAGCTTGCGCACCGAGCGCTTCTTGTCGATCAGGGTGTACATCTGCGGGTTGGTGAACTCCGGGTTGTCGCCCTCGTTGTGACCGCGGCGGCGGTAGCAGATGAGGTCGATCACGACGTCCTTGTTGAACGCCTGCCGGAACTCGAAGGCCAGCCGGGCGACCCGGACGACGGCCTCGGGGTCGTCACCGTTGACGTGGATGATCGGCGCCTCGATCATGCGCGCCACGTCGGTGGCGTACATCGAGGAGCGCGAGGACTCCGGGGCGGCGGTGAAGCCGACCTGGTTGTTGATCACCACGTGCACGGTGCCGCCGGTGCGGTAGCCGCGCAGCTGCGACATGTTGAGCGTCTCGGCGACGACGCCCTGGCCCGCGAAGGCCGCGTCGCCGTGGAGCGCGACCGGCAGGACCGTGAAGTCCGTGCCGCCCTTGTTGATGATGTCCTGCTTGGCGCGGGCGATGCCCTCCAGGACCGGGTCGACCGCCTCCAGGTGCGAGGGGTTGGCGGCCAGCGAGACCTTGATCTGCTCGCCGTCCAGACCGGTGAAGGTGCCCTCGGCGCCCAGGTGGTACTTCACGTCGCCGGAGCCGTGCATCGACCGGGGGTCGAGGTTGCCCTCGAACTCGCGGAAGATCTGTGCGTACGACTTGCCGACGATGTTCGCCAGCACGTTCAGCCGACCGCGGTGGGCCATGCCGATGACGACCTCGTCGAGGCGGGCCTCCGCCGCGGAGTCGATGACCGCGTCGAGCAGCGGGATGACGGACTCGCCGCCCTCCAGCGAGAACCGCTTCTGACCGACGTACTTGGTCTGCAGGAACGTCTCGAACGCCTCGGCGGCGTTGAGGCGGCGCAGGATGCGCAGCTGCTCCTCGCGCTCGGGCTGCTGGGCGCGCGGGCGCTCCACCCGGTCCTGGAGCCACTTGCGCTGCTTCGGGTCCTGGATGTGCATGAACTCGATGCCGGTGGTGCGGCAGTACGACTCACGCAGCACACCGAGGATGTCGCGGAGCTTCATCATCGACTTGCCGGCGAAACCGCCGACCGCGAAGTCGCGCTCCAGGTCCCACAGGGTGAGGCCGTGCTCGGTGATGTCCAGGTCGGGGTGCTTGCGCTGGCGGTACTCCAGCGGGTCGGTGTCGGCCATGACATGGCCGCGGACCCGGTAGGAGTGGATCAGCTCGAAGACCCGCGCGGCCTTGGTCACGTCGTTGTCGTGCGAGGCGTCGATATCTGTCAGCCAGCGGACCGGCTCGTACGGGATGCGCAGCGACTTGAAGATCTCGTCGTAGAACTCGTTCTCGCCGAGCAGGAGCTGGGCGACGATCCGCAGGAACTCGCCGGAGGCGGCGCCCTGGATCACCCGGTGGTCGTACGTCGAGGTCAGCGTCATGACCTTGGAGATGCCCAGCTTGTTCAGGGTGTCCTGGGAGGTGCCCTGGAACTCGGCCGGGTAGTCCATCGCGCCGACGCCCATGATGAGGCCCTGTCCGGGCATCAGGCGGGGCACCGAGTGCACGGTGCCGATGCCGCCGGGGTTGGTCAGCGAGGCGGTGACTCCGGTGAAGTCGTCCATGCCGAGCTTGCCGTTGCGGGCGCGGCGGACGATGTCCTCGTACGCCTGCCAGAACTCGAAGAAGTTGAGCGTCTCGGCCTTCTTGATGGCCGCGACGACCAGCTGGCGGTCGCCGTTCGGCTTCACCAGGTCGATGGCCAGACCGAGGTTGACGTGCTCCGGCTTGACCAGGGTCGGCTTGCCGTCCTTCAGCGCGAAGGAGTGGTTCATCGCCGGCATGGCCTTGAGGGCCTGCACCATCGCGTACCCGATGAGGTGCGTGAAGGAGATCTTCCCGCCCCGGGCGCGCTTGAGGTGGTTGTTGATGACGATGCGGTTGTCGAAGAGCAGCTTCACCGGAACGGCGCGGACGGACGTGGCCGTCGGCAGCTCCAGCGAGGCGTTCATGTTCTTCGCGACGGCGGCCGACGGGCCGCGCAGCGTCACGTACTCGGGGCCGGCCGGGGCCTCGGTGGCCGGCGCCGCCGCGGGCATGGCCGGGGTTTCGGCGGCCTTCGCGGCCGGGGCCGGCGCGGCCTTCGCCGGGGCTGCCGGAGCAGCGGCGGCGGGGGCGGCCTGTGCGGGCGCCGGGGCCGCGGGCGCGGGGGTCTTCGCGGCCGGAGCCGGGACCTGCGCCGGAGTGGCCTGGGGTGCGGCTGCCGGTGCGGCGGCGGCCGGGGTCACCGGGGCCGCGGCGCCGGGAACGGGCTTGTCCGCCGTGCCGGACGTACCCGGCTTGTAGTCGGCGAAGAAGTCCCACCAGGCGCGATCGACCGCATTGGGGTCCTGGAGGTACTGCTGGTAGATCTCGTCGACGAGCCACTCATTGGGGCCGAAAGCCGCGGCCGGGTCGGAACCCGGGCCGGCTTGGTCGGTCGAGATGCTCGAGTTACTGGGGGACTGAGACGACACGGCGGCAACCGCCCTCTTCCGCTTCACAAGGTGATGGACAGCGGAAATCAAGGCTACGCCTCCCCAGCCGTTCCATGCAGGCCGGGCCGCCCTTCGTCGCGCAAGTCACATCGGAAGGCGGGTTTCGGCGCAGGAAATGGCGGGAAACAAGCATGGTTCCGCCTCGCTCCGGGTACGCGGGACCGCGGCTACGACCCCTTGGACCGTACCCCTTGAAGAGAACGCGTAGAACGCGCCCTTCCGGTTCGAACCCTATGTCAACCTCGCGGTTGCGGGACCCCCGGAAGAGTGACCTGAATGCGGCAGCCGCGAGCAGATTCGGCCACACCGATCCGTCCGCCGTGCAGATCCACCGCCCAGCGGGCGATCGCCAGGCCCAGCCCCGTACCGCCGTCGCTGCCGGGGCCGTGCGGGGACGGCACCTCGCCGCGGTTGAAACGCTCGAAGACCCGGTGCCGCTCGGACTCCGGGATGCCGGGACCCTCGTCCAGGACCTCCAGCGCCAGCGACTCCGGCCCGGCGCCCCGCCGGGCCAGCACCGTGACCCGGCCGTGCGGCGGGCTGTGCTTGACAGCGTTGTCGACCAGATTGGCCACCACCTGGTGCAGCCGTTCCGCGTCCGCGTGCGCGGTCAGCTCGGGCGGCGACACGTCCAGATGCAGATGCACGTCCTTGCGGGTGTGGTTCCCGGAGCCGGAGGGCAGCCGGCGGTGCGAGGCGGCGAGATTCGCCTCCTTCAGCACACCCGACAGATACGGCCACACCTCGAAACGGCGGGCCTTCAGCGTGACCACCCCGCTGTCCAGGCGGGACAGGTCCAGCAGCGTCTCCACCAGCCTGCCGAGCCGCTCGGTCTGCTTCAGCGCCGTGCGCATCGTCTCGGGATCGGCCGAGGACACCCCGTCCACGACGTTCTCCAGCACGGCTCTCAGCGCCGCGATGGGCGTCCGCAGCTCGTGCGACACATTGGCCACCAGCTCCTTGCGATGCCGGTCCACGGCCTCCAGGTCGTCCGCCATGCGGTTGATCGTCTGGGCCAGATCGCCGAGCTCGTCACGCCGGTCGGCGCCGCTCACCCGTCTGGTGTAGTCGCCGTGGGAGATGGACCGGGCCACGGTCGTCATCTCGTCCAGCGGTGCCGTCAGACCGTGCGCCACGAACTGGGTGATCAGCAGGGTCGCGATCACCGAGAACACCGTGATGAAGCGCAGCTCGGTCCTGGTGCGCAGGGCCACCATCAGCAGCCCGGTGGTGATGAACACCGACACCACCACGAGCGTGCCCAGCTTGGCCTTGACCGAGAAGGGACGCAGTCCGGAACCGGGCCGGGTCATGGCGCAGGGGTCTCCAGGGCGTAGCCGACACCGTGCACGGTACGGATCCGTTCCGCACCGATCTTCCGGCGCAGCGCCTTGATGTGGCTGTCGACCGTACGGGTGCCGGAGGCGTCCGCCCAGTCCCAGACCTCGGCCAGCAGCTGCTCCCGGGAGAGCACCGCGCGCGGCGTGTTGGCCAGGCAGACCAGCAGGTCGAACTCGGTCGGCGTGAGGTGGACGTCGTCGGCGCGCACCCGGACCCGGCGCTGCGCGTGATCGATCTCCAGCTCGCCGAGGCGCAGTATGCCGCTGCGCGGTGTGACCGCGGCCAGCGCCGCGCGCTCGACCCGGCGCAGCAGGACGTGCACCCGGGCCGCCAGCTCGCGCATCGAGAACGGCTTGGTCATGTAGTCGTCGGCGCCGACCCCGAGGCCGACCAGCATGTCGGTCTCGTCGTCCCTGGCGGTCAGCATCAGCACCGGCACCGGCCGCTGGGCCTGCACGCGGCGGCAGACCTCCAGGCCGTCGAAGCCGGGGAGCATGATGTCGAGCACCATCAGGTCGGGCTGCCACGCCTCGGCCGCGTCCACGGCCGCGGGCCCGTCGAGTGCGGTCTGCACCAGAAAGCCCTCGGCCCGCAGCCGGGCGGAAATGGCATCGACGATCGTGGCGTCGTCCTCGACCACCAGCACCCGGCGCTGCGCGCCCGGGGTGGCCGAGACACCGTTGTGGGTGGTGTGTGTCTGTTCCATCGCCCCGCCCCTGCCCGCTCTCGCGGGGGCCATTCCCCCGGACGCGCGGTCTTCGCTTGTGGATGTCATGGGTGATCCCGTCACCGGTCAGCAGCGTAAAGGCAGCGGACTGCTCTCGGCTACGCAGGGTGTAACGGCTTCGGCGCAATGAAGGTGGCGGAGTGTCGGCCTTGTGACGCTTGACCCCGGGCGTTCGGGGGCATGGCTGGCCGGTGGCGGGCTACCGGTCTGTCCGAAGTGCGAGATGAACCACGTCGGGAACACCTCGGGCAACACTGACCTCTTCGGTCCTTACCCCACTGAATCCGGCATTCCGCAAGGCCTGTTCGAACTCGGCGGACGGTTGTGCGGACCACACTGCGAGAACGCCGCCGGGTGTCAGCCGCTCCCGGCAGTCCGCCAGGCCGGCGGGGGAGTACAGGCTGGTGTTGTCCTCGGTGACGGTCCAGTCCGGTCCGTTGTCGATGTCCAGGCACAGGGCGTCGTAACGGTCCGTAGTCGTGTGCAGGTACGAGACGAGATCCGTCGTCAGGACCGCGGTCCGCGGATCGGCGAGCGCCGCCCCGGAGATCGCGGCCAGTGGCCCCTCCCGGTGCCAGTCCACGATCGCCTGCTCCCGTTCGACGACGGCGATCCGCCCCCACCGCGGCTCGTCGGCGGCCCGGACGAGAGAGAAGCCGACCCCGAGCCCCCCGATGAGCACCGCCGGGGCCGGCCGCTCGGCGGGCAGCGCGGCCAGCGCCGCGTCGATCAGCAGCCGCTCGGAACGTCCGTCCGAGGTGTCCATCAGGAAGCACCCGTTGGCGATGATCTCGAAGTCGTCCCCCCGCTCCCGCAGCACGACCTCGCCGTACGGGCCTTCACGGCGGTCGAGCGTGACAGGGGCGAGGGTGTCGGGGCCGTGGAAGTCGGGCATGGCTCGGATCTCCGGTGCGTGGTGGACACGGTCCCCGCCATCCTGTCCGGTCGACGCGGTCGGCGGCCAGCGGATTGCCGAGTCGGTGCCGGGGCGTGCGCCGGTGGCACCGTCCCGGGCCACGGGGCGTGCGCTGTCGAGGAAACACATCCTTCCGGGGAGCGTAAACGCATATAAGGGGACGGGAGCATGGCGTGGTCGACGCCCGGCGTGAAGCGATCAGCCGTTTTCGGTCACCTCATGTGGCTCAGGCCATGGACGACGTGGGGGAGGATCGCGGAGGGTAGGACGGTGTTTTGGGGGGCTTGTGCGGAAAGGGGCCTCGCGCGGTGCATCAGGGTACGGACGAAGCGGCTGGCGAGGAACACCGCGAGGCGCCGCCGTTCGACGCCATGCCGCGTCAGCGTCGCAAGCGAGAGGACGCCCTTCTTCCGGCCCGAAAGACCCGAAAGGCCCGTGAGGCCCGTGAGGTGCGGAAGACCTGCGAGGCCCGCCGTCGGCTGCGGCTGCTGCCGACGCCCACCGGTACCCCGTTCACCTTCGGCTATCTGCTGGTGCTCGTCGGCACGTCCCTCTTCATGGAGTTCGCCGACCAGGACACCGTCTCCGCGGTCCTGCGTGCGTCGAGCACGGATGTCGCGCATCTCGGCGAGACCCCGCTGCTCGTCCTGGCCGCCAGTGCCCTCTGGGTCGTCGGCGGGCTCACCTCGCCGTACGTCGTCGGCTTCGCCCTCGTGCTGACCGCCCTGGAGCGCCGCATCGGGGGGTGGCGCACGGCCGGGGTGTTCCTGCTCGGCCATGTCGTGGCGACGCTCGCCACGGAGATCCCGGTCGGGCTCTCCGTGGTGGCCGGCCGGCTGCCGGACTCCTCGCTGCACCGGCTCGACTACGGCATCAGCTTCGGGCTGATGGCGAGCGTGGGCGCCCTCGCCGGGCTGCTCGTGCCGTGGCTGCGGGTGCTGGTGCTCGGTGGCGTCGGCGCGATGCTGGTGCACGATCTGTTCGAGCTGAGCAGCCCCCTCACCGACTGGGGGCATCCGCTGGCGTTGCTGCTGGGCGTGGCCTGCTGGCCGCTGTTGCGCAGGGTCGTCGCGGCCCGGGGTGTGCTGATCAGGGGCGCGGGGCCTTCTCGCCGTGCACCGCGAGGTATTCGGCGGCCAGCCAGGGCGCCAGATCGTCGATGAGCATCGCCAGGACGGCCGGGTCGGCGGAGGGTGCGCGGCCCGTGCGCGCGGCCACCCGCATCTGCTCGATCCGCTCCGGGTGGTCCGGAAAGAAGCGGGCGAACACCTCGGCGGACTCCAACAGGTCACTGGTCCAGCCGCCCCACCGAGGCATCACCAGCGTGAACCCCGAACGGACGATGCGACGGGCGACGCCGCGGCTGAGATTGCGGCGTTCGGCGTCGGTGGTGGCCTCGGCGGCCCTCCGGCGCCAGCGGGGGAGCGAGAGGTGGAGGTCCCCGTTGGTCTCGCGGGCGAGCAGCGGGGTGGGGCGGTAGCGCGGCAGCCCTGTGGCGAGGTCCTCGCCCAGCAACGGGGTACAAAGACACGCGAGGAAGAAGCCGAGGTCATGGCGTTCGAGTTCGCTGGTGAGGGTGTCGGCGCCGTACAGGAGAATGCCGACACCGTCGATCCGGCGGAACGAGGCGTCCAGCTCGGCCTCGATGGCGCGGGCCGCCGCCTCGTCCGCCCCGGTGGGCCCGTCACGCAGGGCGAGCAGCAGGTCGAGGTCGGACACACCGGGAACGGCCGTGCCGCGCGGAATGCTGCCGTAGATGTACGCGCTGTGCAGGCGGGAGCCGTCGAACGTCCCGGCGATCCGTGAGCGGGCCGCCTCCACCACGGGGGCGAACGCCGTCGGTACACGGCTCAGCGAGCCCTCCCGCCGGATGGTTCCGTCCGGGTTCAGCCCCCGGTCGTCACTGCGGTCGTCACCGGCGTTGCCCATACCGGCACTCTGCCCGGTGTCCGGTGCGGCCGGCGAGCGCTTTCCGGGTGATTCCCCGGCCGGAGCACTGAGGGATGGGTGATTCCACCGGCCGGAGCACCGACGGATCGATCGAGGACCTCCCGTGGGACCGAAGCGGAGACGCGCGGGGTTCACCACGCACAGGCCGGGGCCGGACCCGGTGAGCGGGTCATGGGATGGGGCGGCGTAGTGCCCTCGGGAGGACGAACCACAGGCCGGTGAACATGACGAGTGTGGCGGCCGTGACCGCGACGGCGGCGGTCCGGCCGAGGACGACATCCATGAGCAGGAGAACAGCGCCGTTGAGCGCGAGGGCGAGGAAGACCAGACCGATTTCGGCGAGCCGCGCGGACAGGGCGACAATGCGGATCTTGGCACCCCGGTGGAACAGGCCACGGTGCAGTGCGACCGGAGTCGCGAGCACGGCCGAGGAGACCACCGTGAGCAGCAGCGTCACCACATAGGTGGTGCGCTCGAAGGTATCGAGGTGCGGAAATTGGCTGGTGAAGGCCACGCCGAGGAGAAAAGCGAAGACGATCTGCACGCCGGTCTGCACGACTCTCAGTTCCTGGAGGAGCTCGACGAGGTTGCGGTCGGCCCGCTCCGCAGGCGTCTCCCGGCCGAGCGGGGACAGACGGCCATCATCCGGCGGGATATGGGACATGAGGCTCATTGTTCTCCGGCAGCCCGGTCACATCGCGCGGCGCACGGCGGCGCGTCCGAACGGGCCAAGCACTTCCGTCGCGTTCACAGCCCTGACCCCACCCGCAGGGGCCCGCGCCGGACGCACCACGGGCTGTTCGTCTGCACTGGGCAGCCCCATGGGCGAGGTCACGTCGGCCTGTGCGAGGTCGGATGCGGCTCAGCGCTGACGAACACGGAGCGAACCCGGGCAGGACAGCGCGTTCGTGTCCAGTGCCGCAGGAGGTTGCATCGGGCGGTGGCCGTGATCAGCGGGACGAAGGTTTTGTCCGCGCGGCCGGCGCAGGAGTTGTGCAGATCAACCTTGCATTTTCGGAGGGTCGAGGTTCCCCCGGTGTGCGGGAGGTTCTGATCAGCTGGCCAGGAGGCGTTGACAGGGTTTCAGGTTCGCTTGTTCGGCCGTCGCCTGGCCGGCGCAGTGCCGGGTGCACGGGTGCCCCGGCCAAAATCACATGCTGCGGTGATCCGGACTCTGTCAGGGTGCGCGCCATGACTGCTTACGAACTGTTGCTCATCGGTGGTGGTGCGGGCGTCGGGAAGACGACTGTCGCATGGGAGGCGTCCGCAGCGCTGCAGCAGAAGAAGACAGCGCACTGTCTGATCGAGGGCGACTACATGGACCAGATCCATCCCGCCCCCCACGACGATCCTCACCGCGCAGCGATCACCGAACGCAACATCGCCGCGATCTGGTCGAACTACGCGGCTCTTGGCCAGCACCGGCTCATCTACACCAACACGGTGAGCATCCTGGAGAAGGCGATGGTCAGCCGGGCCATGAGCGGCGACGCCGTCAGAGCCACCTGCATTCTGCTCACGGTTGAGGAAGCCACCGTGCGACAGCGGCTCGCCCAGCGCGAAATCGGCTCCCAGCTGCAGGCTCACATAGAGCGGAGCCTGCGGATGGCACGCCGACTCGACGAGGAGGCTCCCGTGGGCACCGTCCGTATCCCGACGGACAACCGGTCGGTCCAGGACATCGCCATGCACGTACTGAAGGCCGCCAACTGGTAGAAGTAGGACCACCGTCAAGCTTCGAGAGACCACTGCGTCTACTACCAAACATGTTGGCTCCGCACCAGTAGTGGGACCGGAGCCCGAATCCCGACAGCAGATGTACGGCACTTCGTGAGGCGGCCCGCCGCTGCCGAAGTCGATGTCCACGAGAACGGGTGGCATCCCGTCCCTGGCAGGCGTGGCTAGTAGGGCCCGGCCCCGTCGGTGGGGGTGGGGCGCGGGCCGGTGGCTTGATCGGTCCGCGAGTCTTGATCGCTGCCGAGCCTGCTGATTGGGTGGCCGGCATGACTGAGCTCGGACCCGTCGCCTGGCCACCTGCCCCGATCAGGACCGAGAGGCTCGTGCTCCGTGAGCCCGAGGCCCGGGACCGTGCGGCGTTCATCGAGCTGCTTGCCTCACCGGAGGTGCATACCTACCTCGGTGGCCCTCGACCGCGTGACGAGCTTGAGCACGCGATGCCCGGGGCACCCAGCCGGCGCCCCGGCCATTTCGTGGTCGATCTCGACGGAGCGATGATCGGCCAGATCACGCTCACCAGGGATACGGGGCACCTTCGTCAGGCTGCCGGGAGGGCCGAGCTCGGTTACCTGTTCCTGCCGGAGGCGTGGGGATGCGGGTACGCCGCCGAGGCGTGCGCAGCGGCACTCGACTGGTTCGCCGGCGCGCTTCCCGGCGAATCAGTGGTGCTGGCCACCCAGACCGCCAACGTCCGCTCGATGCGCCTCGCGGCGAAGCTGGGGTTCATCGAGGTGGAGCGGTATGAGGCCTACGGCGCCGAGCAGTGGTTCGGCGTGCGGGCCTCGGCCACACCGTCCGCTTGAGCTCGTGCTCGACAGCGCGGATCCGCAACTCGACAGCACTGCTGGATCAGGCGCCGCTCCCACCAACCCCCCTGTTTGCCGCAGCGAAGGCGCTGAGACCGGACGTAGGTCCTACTTCGGCGGGCGAGTCCAGGCGCGGACGGCCAGCTTGCCGGTGGTGCCGAGATCGAGGTGGGGCGTCACGGTCACCGGATCGGCGCCCTGCTCGGCCCGCACCCTGACGTACGGGACGTTGACGGTGGTGCCGGACTCGGTGGTGTTGCGCCACATCAGGCCCGAAAGGGCGCTCTCGCCCGGCTTCAAGACCAGCGGGCGGGATGGCTCGTCAAATCCGGTACCGGTGCTGATGCCGCCGCTTCCATGCACGATCCGGACGCCTTGGACGGGTGACAGGTCCTTGTCCAGCAGTTCCAGGAGCGGGTAGCCGTCGAGTGAGTAGTCGCGCTTCCCGCAGTTCTCCAGGCGCAGGCCCACCACGCGCAGCCCCATCGCGGCGTTGCCGTCATCGGTGATGAGGCGGATGCCGGAGGGCGGGCACTCTCCGGACGCGGGCGGCGCCTCGGCGGCGGGCACCTTGGTCACCTGGGCGACCTCGACGCGGGTCACCGGGGACGCTCCGGGGGCCAGCACCCCCAGCCGGACCGTGCCGCGCACGGTCGCGCCGGGGCCGACCGAGCGCACGGTCTCGTGGCTGTTGCTCATGACCTCGCCGGCGTCCGTGGTGAAGTCGAACAGGATCGTGTACGTCAGCGCCTCGGTGCCGCTGTTGGTGACTTCGTAGGCGGCCGAGATTCCGGAGTCACCGGTGGGGAAGCGGTCGGCGTGGACGGTGAACCCGTCGGAGCTGGGGGTGGGCGTGCCTAAGGGGATGGTCACCGAAGTGATCCGGACACCGTCCACGGGCGGGGCGGTGACGGCGGTCCCGGACGCGGGGGCGGCTGCGCCGGGGGTGCCCGCCTGTTCGGATCCGCACGCCGTGAGCAGGAGAAGTGCCGCGAGGCCCGGAAGAAGGGAGATGACTTTGCGCATCAGGTCACCCCATCAGGGGCGCGAGCGTCGAGCCATGGTGTACGTCACAGTTCCGGTCACAGGCGCGTCACGGGCAGCCTGCCGAGTGGGCGGCTGCAGCCCACGGATACGCGGTTCCGGACAGGAGCAGGGGCAGGGCGTTCACTGCGGTTGCCTGTTCCGGCCGTGTTCGGCCCCCGCTGAAGGCGCATCGCCGCTCCCGGCCCGGAACGGTAGAAGCTCGACCGCTCCACGCGGCCATCAGTCCCCATCAGGACGCTCGCCTTCCCGGACAGCAAGGTCATAACTCACGGGCGAAGCCTGCCCTCCCGCACCGACAGCGGCAGCGACGGACCAGACCGCTTGAGACGAGGAGTGAATCAGACCGGATCAACGGAGATCGGAGCCAGACCGCAGAAGACGCCGTTCGTTTGACAGACCCACACGTCCGGATGATCGCTCACAGCGAACGCACCCCGGGGAACAACGGGCGGCTCAGGAGCATTGAGTCTGCATAGCTCAACTTGACTGCCGAAGGGGAGATCATGGCTACCGATTCCGATGCGGTCACTCCGCTCGCCCTGCCCGTGCTGCCGCTCGACGACGAGGTCGTGCTGCCCGGGATGGTGGTGCCTCTGGACCTGTCCGAAACCGATGTGCGTGCCGCCGTGGAGGCCGCGCAGGCCGCGGCCCGCGAGGGCGGCGGCAAGCCCGAGGTGCTCCTGGTGCCGCGGATCGACGGGACGTACACCGGCACCGGTGTCATCGGCACCGTCGAGCAGGTCGGACGGCTTTCGGACGGGGATCCGGGCGCGCTCATCCGCGGCCGTGGCCGGGTGCGGATCGGGGCCGGGACCAGCGGACCGGGGGCCGCCCTCTGGGTGGAGGGGACCCGGGTCGACGCGGTCGTCCCCGACCCCATTCCCGGAGCCGCCGCCGAGCTGGTCAAGGAGTACAAGGCACTCGCCACCAGCTGGCTGAAGAAGCGCGGCGCCTGGCAGGTCGTGGACCGGGTCCAGCAGATCGAGGACATTTCCGCGCTCGCCGATAATTCCGGATATTCACCCTTCCTCACCACCGCCCAGAAGGTGCAGCTCCTGGAGACCGTGGACGCGGTCGCCCGGCTGAAGCTCGCCATCCAGTGGCTCGGTGAACACCTCGCCGAGCAGGACGTCGCCGAGTCCATCGCCAAGGACGTCCAGGAGGGCGTCGACAAGCAGCAGCGCGAATTCCTGCTGCGGCGCCAGCTCGAAGCCGTGCGCAAGGAGCTCTCCGATCTCAACGGCGGGTCCGGTTCCGCCGCGGACGAGTCCGACGACTACCGGGCGCGCGTCGAGGCCGCCGATCTTCCCGAGCACGTCCGCGAGGCGGCGCTCAAGGAGGTCGACAAGCTGGAGCGCTCCTCCGACCAGAGCCCCGAGGGCTCCTGGATCAGGACCTGGCTCGACACCGTCCTCGAACTGCCGTGGACGGAACGGACCGAGGACGCGTACGACATCCGGGGCGCCCAGGAGATCCTCGACGCCGAGCACTCCGGCCTGCAGGACGTGAAGGAGCGGATCACCGAGTACCTGGCGGTCCGCAAGCGGCGTTCCGACCGCGGCCTCGGCGTCGTCGGCGGGCGGCGCGGCGGTGCCGTGCTGGCGCTGGTGGGTCCTCCGGGCGTGGGCAAGACCTCACTCGGCGAGTCCGTCGCGCACGCCATGGGGCGCAAGTTCGTCCGCGTCGCCCTCGGTGGTGTGCGGGACGAGGCGGAGATCCGCGGCCACCGGCGTACCTACGTCGGCGCCCTGCCGGGGCGTATCGTGCGGGCGGTCAAGGAGGCCGGTTCGATGAACCCGGTCGTCCTGCTCGACGAGATCGACAAGGTCGGCTCGGACTTTCGGGGCGACCCGGCCGCCGCCCTCCTCGAAGTCCTCGACCCGGCGCAGAACCACACCTTCCGCGACCACTACCTGGAGGTTGAACTCGACCTCAGCGACGTCGTGTTCCTGGCCACGGCCAATGTGCTCGAAGCCATCCCGGAGGCCCTGCTGGACCGGATGGAACTGGTCCGGCTCGACGGCTACACCGAGGACGAGAAGGTCGTCATCGCCCGCGACCACCTGCTCCCGCGCCAGCTGGAACGGGCCGGTCTGGAGAAGGGCGAGGTGACGCTCGACGAGTCCGCGCTGCGCAAGCTGGCCGGCGAGTACACCCGTGAAGCGGGCGTACGGAACCTGGAGCGGGCCGTCGCCCGGCTGCTCCGCAAGGTCGCGGCCCAGCACGAACTGGGCGACCGGGAGCTGCCGTTCACGGTCACCGAGGCGGATCTGCGCGGCCTGATCGGACGGCCGCACCACGTCCCCGAGTCCGCCCAGGACCCGGCCGAGCGCCGGACCTCGGTGCCGGGCGTGGCCACCGGGCTCGCGGTGACCGGGGCGGGCGGCGACGTGCTGTTCGTGGAGGCGTCGTTGGCCGACCCGGAGACCGGGGCGTCCGGACTGACCCTCACCGGTCAGCTCGGCGACGTGATGAAGGAGTCCGCGCAGATCGCGCTGAGCTTCCTGCGGTCGCACGGCGCGGAGCTGGAGCTGCCGGTCGCGGACCTGAAGGACCGCGGCGTGCACATCCACTTCCCGGCGGGCGCGGTCCCCAAGGACGGCCCGAGCGCCGGTATCACGATGACGACGGCGCTGGCCTCGCTGCTCTCCGGACGGCTGGTCCGTACGGATGTGGCGATGACCGGTGAGGTCTCGCTGACCGGAAGGGTGCTGCCGATCGGCGGGCTGAAGCAGAAGCTGCTGGCCGCGCACCGGGCCGGGATCACCACCGTGGTGATCCCGAAGCGGAACGAGGCCGACCTGGACGACGTTCCGGCCGAGGTCCTGGACTCCCTGGAGGTCCACCCGGTGACGGACGTCCGCCAGGTGCTGGAGATCGCCCTCGCGCCGGCCGCCGCGGCCAGGCCCGAGGAGAGGATCCCGGCCGCGGCGTAGCCGCCACGGCGTGACGGACGTGGCGCCGCGTGCGCGACCGGTACGGACGGCCCGCCTCCCCGGCAACGGGTGGGCGGGCCGTTCCGCGTGTGCCGGCGGGCGGGCCCGCGAAGGCCGCCCAGCAGCCCCCGCGAGCGGCGCGCCGGAGGCCGCGACGGCCGACGAGTCGACTCCGACAAGCTCTTCGGCAAGCTCAGCACCGCCCTTCGGCAAGCTCAGCACCGTCGGTACGGGCACCGGCGGCGGGTGGCGGCTGGTGGGCCCCGTCGCCGTCGGCCGCGGAGCCGGGATCAGGGGCGGTAGATCGTCCCTGGGACGGGCTCGGCGGGCGCCATCAGCTGCGGGACGGTGACAAAGGTGTAGCCCTGCTTCTTCAGCGCGTCGATGATGCCGGGCACCGCGGGCACCGTGCCCTTGTAGATGTCGTGCAGCAGGATGACGCCGTCCTTGCTCGCCTGGTCCAGGATGCGCTTCTTGATCAGCGCCGAGTCGGTGGTGGAGTAGTCCTTGGCGGTGGCGCTCCACAGGATCTGAGAGAGTCCCAGGTCCTTGCTGATCCCCGAGACGGTGTCGTCGGTACGGCCCTGCGGCGGACGCATCAGCCGAGGCTTCTTGCCGGTGATCTCCGCTATCGCGTCCTGCGTCTTCTCCAGCTCGGCGCGTATCTCGGCGGGCTTCTTGTCCGTCAGGATCTCGTGGGACCAGGTGTGGTTGGCCACCTCGTGCCCCTCGGCGGCGAGCCTGCGCACGGTGTCGGGGTGCTTCTTGACGTGGTTCTTGCCCAGCAGGAAGAAGGTCGCGTGCACCTTCTTCTCCTTGAGGATGTCCAGCAGATGCGGGGTGTCCTCACCCGGTCCCGCGTCGAAGGTCAGGGCTATGCACTTGGCCTTGCGGCAGTCCACCGGGCCGAAGGAGCCCTTGGCGTCGGAGCCCGCGTCACCGCGCGCCGAGGCCGGTGCGGTGGTCTGCATGGAGCAGCCGCTGAGCGTCAGAGTGAGTGCCGTCACAAGGGCAGTGGCCAACCCCGCACCGATCGACTTCGTCTTCATGGGCAAGGCGGGTCACTCCTCCGTGGCTGAACAGGGCACGCGATGTGCGGCGGAGAAGGACTATACACACGGCGTATACACCGGATGGATAGGGGTGTCCGGTGCCCGCTCGGAGGCTGAATGACCTGGTCAGGGTCGTGAACAGGGCAGAGCCCCCGGTGATTGGGTGGGTCACCGGGGGCTCGGTCGTGCGAAGCGGTGTGCCGCGCGGCAGCGGCGGGCCGGCTCAGCCGTTGGCGAGGGCCTGTACGCGGTCGAGCGCGCCGTTGAAGTGGCTGTGGTCGCCGACGTACGGGCCGGACGAGGTGTACTGCCACATCGTGTAGTAGCCCCAGCCGGCCGGGAGCTCGCCGACCGTGCTGCTGTAGCGAGCCACCCACAGCGGGTTGGTGGCGCCGAAGCTCGCGTTGTTCCCGGTGCAGGCCTGCCACCAGCTGGTCGCGGTGTAAATGACCGCGTCGCGTCCGGTGCGTGCCTTGTAGGTGTTCACGAAGTCGCGGATCCAGGAGACCATGGCGGCCTGGCTCAGGCCGTAGCACTGGGCGCCGTACGGGTTCCACTCGATGTCGAGCGCGCCCGGCAGGGTCTTGCCGTCCTTGGACCAGCCGCCCCCGTGGTCCACGAAGTAGTTGGCCTGGACGGCGCCGCTCGTGGTGTTCGGGGTGGCGAAGTGGTACGAGCCCCGGATCATGCCGACGTTGTACGAGCCGTTGTACTGCTGGGCGAAGTACGGGTTCGTGTAGTAAGTGCCCTCCGTGGCCTTGGTGTAGGCCCACTTCACGCCACTGTTCCAGAGGGTCGGCCAGTCGACGTTGCCCTGGTAGCTGGCGACGTCCACGCCTTCGGTCTGGGCGGCGAGGGTGTCGCGCGGCAGTCCGCCCTGGCCGTCGTGGGCGACGACGCCCATGCCCATCGTGGCCGTGCCCCGTGCGGGCTTCTTGGCCGCGGCGGCGGAGTCGTGGGTGTCCGCGGCGCTCGCCGCGCCGGGCAGGGTGAGGAGGAGGGAAAGGGCTGCGAGCAGGGTTCCGGCCGCGGCGAAGCGCGAGCGGCGGGACGTTCCGGATCCGGATCTGAGCACGGGCATGTGAGTGCCTCCGAGGCCTTGGTGGGGGGACGCGCTGATCCCAGGGGGACGCCGGGCGCACCCCTGCCGGCATGTCATGGTGTGAACATGCCATGCATGACGCTACGCACGTAGACCTGTACTGCGGAAGGGGGCCTGGGTGCCGCCGTTGGTCTATGCCTGCGAAATACTGGCCAAGCTGCGGCGATGACCAGCGGCGAAAGAAACTTTCAGCGGCAGGAAAGCTTATGAGGGGTGTTGACGTGCACGGGAGCGAAAGCGGTAGTGAACCCGGCGCGACCGGAGAAAATGGTGTGGACCACGCATTCCTGTCCCTGGAGCGGGAGTTGGCCGTCTTTCTGCGGCGGGCGCGGGCCAACTCCGGGGAAATGGCGCGCGAGGTCCACCCCGAACTGGAGGCCGCCGCGTACGGACTTCTCGTCCGGCTGGAGTCGGCCGGACCGCAACGTGCCACCGATCTCGCTGCCTACTTCGGCGTCGGCAAGGCGACCATGAGCCGTCAACTCCGCGCCCTGGAAGACCTCGGACTGGTGGTGCGCGAGCCCGACCCGGCCGACGGCCGCGCCTTTCTCGTCCACCTCACCACCGAGGGGCTGGCCCGCTATCGCAGCGTCCGCGACGCCCGCCGCGAGCGCTATGTGCGCAAGCTCGCCGACTGGGACCGGGCCGAGGTGGCCGAGCTGGCCCGGCTGTTGCATCACCTGAACGCCCGCGCCGAGGGCTGACGCCCGCGCCGAGGGCTGACGCCCGCAGGCCGTCACGTGTCCGGGCCTGTCCCGAAGGCTGACGCCCGCGTCGGCGCTCTCTCGGCGGCGCCTCTCGTCCCGGCGCGGCGTCACAGCACCGCGTAGACCGCCGTCGCGTCGTCATGGGTCTTGCTTCGGCGCAGACGCGTGCGCTCCGTGTCCGCGTCCTCCAGGACCCGGACGCGGTCGATCAGCCCCTGCGTCCCTTCCTTGTGGAGCACCCCGAGGCAGTCCGCCCAGTCGCCTTCGTGGAACATCTCGGTCCAGCGGGCCGCCCCGTCGGTCAGCGCGGCGAGCGCCCGCACCCGGCCGACCGGGGTGCGCCCGGTGACCGCACGGGCCGCCACGGACGGGTCCGCGGCGGCGGTGAAGAAGCCGCCCTCCTTGTTCCGCGCCTGTGCGTCGGCGATCGCCTCGCTGGCCAGTGTGCCCGGCGGCAGGTGGTCCAGCCGGTCGTCGAGCAGGGGGCGCACGCTCCCGTCGGGTGCCTCGAACAGCATTACAGAATCGGACAGTACGAGGTGCTCGATCTCGCGTTCGTCCCAGCGCGCCATGACGACCGTCGCCTGCGGCGTCCGCACGTGAGAAAGGTCACACAGGGAGCGGTGCGTGTCGGCGGTGCGCCGAATGGCATCGGCCAGGATCTCCTGGAGGGTCAGGTCCCGTCGCGAACCAGACAGTTCGACCAGTGCGCCGCCCAGCCGTGCGGTGAACCAGGGCACCGAGTGCACACAACCGTCGTCGCCCTGCGGCGGGGTCACCCCGTCGAGCAGGACCAGCGCCCCGCCCTGGCCCGAGGCGGGCACGGTCGTGGCCGCCCAGTCCTCGTTCGGGCGGTCGGGGCTGCCTGCGACGGTGGCGAGTTCGATGCGCATGCGGTCAGTCTGCACGATGTCTTCACGAGCCCTGCATCAGCCGGAATTGGCCTGTACCGGCAGGTCAGACGGGTGTCCCGAGCGGAAGGAATGGCTCCGGGCGGCGTGCGGGTGGGCATCCTGCCAAAGCCGGGGCGGAAGTTCCAGCCGAAGCTCCAGGTGTGCCGGACCTGCCCCGAGGGGAGACTTGTTCGTCAACTCCGGAGTGATGTTCACTCGTTCAGGTGGCGGAGTGGTTGATGCGCGCCCCCCTCTCAAAAGCGCTGGAATGGTCAGAAGCCGTACAGGGGTCGGGGTGCTCGTTCACATGTGATCGTGCGTCACCTCTGCTTCAAGGGCGGACGAGTCAAGATTGCGAGCACCGGTGCAGAAGAAGCGGCCTCGGAGCAAGGGCAGCAAGCACAGCGGTTCCGGGGTGACGCCTCCGGTACCCGCCGAGAGCGAGGGCACCCGGCGCACCGTGCGCGTACGCAGGCGGCTGGTCGCCGGCGTGGCGGTGGTCGGTATCACCGTCATCGCCGCGGGCACGCCCGCGGCCCTCAGCGCTTCCTCGGACCTGAACGAGTCGCAGCGGCTGGTCACTCTCGCCGAGCTGAACCAGCAGGCCATCGCGCTCGCGCACGCCCTGGCGGACGAGCGTGACGAGGTCACCGCCCACATCGCGGCCGGCCGTGACGAGCAGTCCGGCCCGGCGGCGGAGGGCAAGGGCGACTCCGGCAGCCGGAGTGCCCGCGTCGACCAGCAGGTGGACGAGATCAGGGACGCGGCCCCGGCCGCACTGCGCCGCGATCTCTCGACCATCCCCTCGCTGCGTCGCGACGCGCTCAGCGGCAAGGGCTCGGCGCTGCAGGCCCATCAGGCGTACTCCGAGGTCATCGCCAAGCTCCACGACCTCGCCGACGAGCTCGCCGGGAAGACCCCGCCGCGCGCCGCCGAGTCCACCCGTGCGCCGCTCGCGCTCGGCCGGGCCACCGAGCAGGCCTCCGCCACTCGCGGGCTGCTGCTCGCCGCGCTCTCCGTGCCCCGTCCCGTCACGACCACGCAGATCGACCAGATCACCGGACTGCCCGTCCAGACCCAGGACCAGGGCAGCAGCAAGGACGACCGCACCCGTGACGAGCTGAGCGCCGCCGCCCAGCAGGCCCGGGTCCGCGAACTCGCCTCGCTCGCCGACTTCGACCAGACCGCGGGCACCACCGCCCGCGACAAGCTGTCGTCCACCGTCACCGGTCCCGAGGTCAACAGCGCGGAGAAGTACCTCAACTCCCTCACCGACCGCCCCGAGCTGTCCGAATCCGACCGGCAGACCAGCGGCAAGAAGGTCGAGGCGGCCCTCTCCGCCCGGATCGACCGGATGCGGAGCGTCGAATCCGCCCTCGGCACCGCGCAGGTCCAGCGCCTGGAGCAACTGCGCGACGACGACGTCACCGCGCTGGAACTGCGGATCGCGCTGCTCGGCGGCTGTCTGCTGATCGCCGTCGGCGTCTCCACCGCCGTGGCCCGCACCCTCACCCAGCCGCTCGCCGTCCTGCGGATCGGTGCCGCCCGCCTCGTCGCCGAGCCCGACAGCGCCGAACGGATCCGCTACACCGGCCGCAACGACGAGTTCGCCCAGGTCGTGCGGTCCATCAACGCCCTGCACGGGAAGCTGCACGGACTGCTCCACGAGTTCAACGGCCGCTTCGAGAGCCTGCAGACCGAGCGCGCCGAGCTGATCGCCGGACGCGAGGCGCTCACCGTCCAGCGCGCCGAGCTCCAGGTCATGACCACCGACCTGACCGCCCAGCTGGAGCGGCTGACGGACACGGTCAACCACACCTTCGTCAACCTCTCGCTGCGCACCCTCGGCCTCGTCGAGCGCCAGCTCGGCGTCATCGAGAGCCTGGAGGAGAAGGAGCACGACCCGGACCGGCTGGCCACCCTCTTCAAGCTCGACCACATGGCCACGGTCATGCGCCGGCACAGCGAGAACATGCTGGTACTCGCGGGCGCCGAGCACGGACACGGGCACGCGGGCCCGATCCCGCTGGTCGATGTGGCGCGCGCGGCCGTCTCCGAGATCGAGCGGTACGAGCGGGTCACCATCCAGTCCCTGCCGCCGCACGCCCAGATCGCCGGCTTCGCCGCCGACGACCTCAGCCACCTCGTCGCCGAACTCCTGGAGAACGCGACCTCCTTCTCGCCGCCGGACTCCCATGTCCAGCTCTCCGGCTGGCTGCTGGAGACGGGCGAGGTGATGCTCTCCGTCCAGGACGAGGGCATCGGAATGTCGGCCGTACGCATGGGCGAGCTCAACGCGCGGCTCGGCGATCCGACGCTCTTCGACATGGGCGAGGGGGACGACAAGGGAGCGCCGGGGGCCGGCCTCGGCCTCCAGGTCACCTCGCTGCTGGCCGCGCGCCACGGCGTACGGGTCCAGCTGCGCGACCACAAGGGCAGCGGGGTCACGGCCGTCGTCGTCCTGCCCAAGGTCCTGCTGCCGAAGGCGCCGCCGGCCGCCACACCGCCGCCGGTGAAGGTGCCCGGGGAAGCGCCCGCGCTGAACCTGCCGGGGTCGGTCGCCGAGGCCAACTCCAACGCCCTGCCGGAGCGGACGCTCGCCCTGCCCGGCGACCCGCTGATCGCCGCGGCCGAGCAGACGATCCGCGAGTCCGGCGTCGCAGTCGAGCCCGAGGCCGGGCCCGGGTCCGGACAGGCGGCGGACACCGCGCCCGCTCCGGCCGCCGCCGAGACCGAGGCCGAGATCACGATGCAGGTCCGGCTCCCGGTGGTGCCGGAGTTCACGGACAGCCCTGAGTTCACGGACAGCCCTGAGTTCACGGCGCCCGACCCGTACGCCATCGGCTCCGACCGCCACGAGCGCACCGCCGACGAGTCCACGGAGCCCCGTACCGCCCCGGAGCCGGCGGCACACACCGCACCGGCCCCCGCGCCCGCACCGGCCTTCACGCCCGGCCCGGCCCCCGCGCCCGCCCCGGAGCCATACACCGCCCCCGCGGCCGTCGCCGACGCCCTGCCGGGCCCCCGGCAGCCGGAGCAGCAGTCGCAGCCACAGCAGGAACGCATCACCGACAAGGGGCTGCCCAAGCGCACCCCCAAGGTCGTGAAGCCCACCACGGCACCCGCCTCCGAACCCAAGGGCGGCCTGGACAAGGACGCCCTGCGCCGCCGGCTCGGCGGCTTCCACCAGGGCGCGAAGGACGGCCGCCGGGACGTCGAGGCGGAAATCGCCGAGATGACGGCGACCCAGCCGTTCCCCGCAGCCGCCGCACACGCCGGGCGCCCCGCACATACCGACCGCAGTGACCCGGCCTACCGCAATGACGGCCGAACCGATGAGACGGGGGACACAGTCGAGGAGGCACGCAGTTGACTGCGCCCAGCACATTCGGGCTGAGTACCGAAGCCCGGAACCTTCACTGGCTGCTGAGCAATCTGGTGGAGGAGGTGCCAGGGGTCCACTCGGTCACCGTCGTCTCGTCCGACGGACTGATGCTGCTCTCCTCCGACCCCGGCCACCAGACCACCCCCGTCACCGGTCGGCAGGACGGTCCCAGGGGCTCCAGCGCCGACCTGGCGACCATCGTCTCCGGCATCGGCAGCCTCACCGCCGGCGCCGCCAAGCTGATGGACGGCGGCGGCGTCAAGCAGACCATGGTCGCCATGGACGAGGGCAGCGTCTTCGTCATGTCGATCAGCGACGGCTCGCTGCTCGGTGTGCACGCCACCCCGGACTGCGACATGAGCGTCATCGCGTACCACATGGCGCTCTTCGTCGGCCGAGCCGGACACGTACTCACCCCCGAACTCCGCAGTGAACTGCGCAAATCGATGGAGAGCACCCAGTGACGTCCGCTGCTGAACCCGCCCGCAGGCTGCCCGTCCGCGGGTCCGACCGAAGGCCCGCACGGGTCCGCCCGTACTCCCTCACCGGCGGCCGTACCCGCTTCGGACATGTCCTGCTCGTCGAGACGTTCGTCGCCGCGCTCGAAGCACCCGAGGAACGCCGTGAACTGACCAACGGCAACCTGGCCACCCGCGTCATGCCGGAACTCCAGGCCATCGTCGAACTCTGCCGCCGGATGCGTACGGTCGCGGAGATCTCCGCCCTGTTGAAGATGCCGCTCGGCGTGGTCCGGGTGCTGCTCAGCGACTTGGCCGACCAGGGAAAGATCCGCGTGTACGGGACCGGTCACGGCACCGGCCAGCCCGACCGCGCACTGCTCGAAAGGGTGCTCAATGGACTCCGCCGTCTCTGAGTCGCCACTCTTCGCCCCGCGCCAGCCCGGGGCCAAGGACCAGGCCGAAGAATCGCTGCAGGCCTGGCAGCTGGATCACACCAGGGCCCCCATCGCCACGAAGGTCGTGGTCGCGGGCGGGTTCGGCGTGGGCAAGACGACCTTCGTGGGGTCGGTCTCCGAGATCACTCCGCTGCAGACCGAAGCGATGATGACGCAGGCCAGCGAGGAGACCGACGATCTCTCCGCGACGCCCGACAAGGTCACCACGACCGTCGCGATGGACTTCGGCAGGCTCACGCTCGACGACGACCTGGTGCTCTACGTGTTCGGCACACCGGGCCAGCAGCGTTTCTGGTTCATGTGGGACGACCTGGTGCGCGGTGCCATCGGCGCGGTCGTGCTCGCCGACACCCGGCGGCTCGCCGACTGCTTCCCCGCGCTCGACTACTTCGAGAGCTGCGGACTGCCGTACATCGTCGCCGTCAACCACTTCGAGGACACGCCGGGGTACGAGGCCGAGGACGTCCGGGAGGCCCTGACCGTGCCCCCGCACGTACCGATTGTGATCATGGACGCGCGTAACAGGATCACCGTCGTCGAGTCGCTGCTGGCCCTCGTCGGCCACGCCCTCGACGCCACCCCGGCATAGCTCGCACGTCACATACAACGGAGAGCCGCGATGCGGAAGATACTCATAGTCGGAGCCGGTCAGTCCGGTCTCCAGCTCGCCCTCGGACTGCAGTCCAGAGGCTACGAAGTCACCCTCATGTCCAACCGGACCGCCGACGAGATCCGCTCCGGCCGGGTCATGTCGACGCAGTGTATGTTCCACACGGCACTGCAGTACGAGCGCGACTACCAGCTCAACTTCTGGGAGTCCCAGGCCCCGCGCATCGAGGGCCTCGGCGTCTCGGTCGCCGCGCCGGACTCCTCGCGCGCCGTCGACTGGGTCGGCAAGCTGGACGGCTTCGCCCAGTCCATCGACCAGCGCGTGAAGATGGCCGGCTGGATGGACACCTTCGCCCAGCGCGGCGGACAGCTCGTCATCCACGGCGCCGCCGTCTCCGACCTGGACTACTTCTCCCGCACCTATGACCTGGTGATGGTCTCGGCGGGCAAGGGCGAGCTGGTCTCCATGTTCGGCCGGGACGCGTCCCGTTCGCCGTTCGACGCCCCGCAGCGCGCCCTGGCCGTCGCATACGTCCACGGCATGGGCCCCCGCCCCGAGCACCCCGAGTTCGACGCGGTCCGCTGCAACCTGGTCCCGGGCGTCGGTGAGCTCTTCGTGATGCCGACCCTGACCACGTCCGGCCGCGCCGACATCCTGTTCTGGGAGGGCGTCCCGGGCGGCCCGCTCGACGCGTTCCAGGGCATCAAGGACCCCTCCGAGCACCTCGCCAAGACGCTGGAGCTCATGGAGCGGTTCCTGCCGTGGGAGTACGCCCGCGCCACCAAGGTCGAGCTGACCGACGCCAACGGCACCCTGGCGGGCCGTTACGCCCCGACCGTCCGCAAGCCGATCGGCCGACTGCCCAGCGGCGGTCTGGTGCTCGGCGTGGGGGACGTGGTCGTCGCCAACGACCCGATCACCGGCCAGGGCTCCAACACGGCCTCCAAGTGCGCGAACTCCTACCTGAACTCGATCATCGAGCACGGCGACCGCGAGTTCGACGCGGAGTGGATGCAGGCCACGTTCGACCGGCACTGGGAGACCACGCAGCACGTCGTGAAGTGGACCAACGCGATGCTCGGCGTCCCGCCGGAGCACGTGCTGAACCTGATCGGCGCCGCCGGCCAGCTCCAGCCGGTCGCCGACCGCTTCGCCAACGGCTTCAACAACCCGGCGGACTTCGACAACTTCTTCTTCGACCCGGAGAAGACGAACGCGTACCTCGCCGAGGTCTCGGGCGCCGCGTCGGCCGTCTGACCGCGACACCCGGGCCGGCCCCGTCGGCGATCCGACGGGGACCCGGCCCGGCTGTCATGTGCGGGCGCCCCGAGCGCCCTCTCCGCGGGGTGGTCCAGGGGCTTTCGACCGGATCGGGCCGGATCGGCGGCCGGGGCACGCGAGCCCGGCGTGATCCGGGCAAGAGGCCCTAATCCTGGGGCGCCGACGACGAGGCGTACCCCGCGTCCGAGCCGGCGGACGCGCTCTGCGGGAGCTGCGGCAGCTGGTACGCGGAGAGCGGCGTGCTCTGCGGATCCGGCCGTACGGCGCCCAGCAGCGGATTCGACGCCATGGGCGAGACCTTCACCTGGGAGCCGGGCCGCGGCGCCTGCACCACCAGCCCGTTGCCGATGTACAGCGCCACATGAGTGGCCTCCGGGAAGTAGATCACCAGGTCACCGGGGCGCAGCGCGTTCAGCGGCACCTTCGGCAGCTGCTGCCACTGCTCCTGCGAGGTCCGCGGAATGATCCGGCCCGCCTTGGCCCAGGCCTGCGAGGTGAGTCCCGAGCAGTCGAACGAGTCCGGCCCCTCCGCGCCCCACACGTACGGCTTTCCGATCTGCCCGATCGCGTACTCCACCGCCGCGCCGCCCGCCTCGGACGGCGGCCTGGTCGAGGACAGGGCGCCCGAGGTGACCAGGGCGCCCTGAGCCTTCGCCGTGCCCTGCTGTTCCAGCCGGGACAGCTCGGCGAGCTGCGCGGCGGAGAGCGTGGCCAGCTTCGCCTCGACGGTCCTGAGCCGCGACCGTACGTCGTCCCGCTGCTTCCGCTGCCTCGCGGCCAGGACCTGCTGCCGGTCCAGTACCTTGCGGGACTCGGCCGCCAGGTCGTGGGCGCGCTTCTCGGCGCCGGTGAGCCGCTTCACGGTCGCCGCCCGCTCGGCCGCCGCACGCCGCAGCACATGCTCCTGGTCCAGGAGGTGCTGGGGATCGCGGGCCAGCAGCAGCTGCATGTACGAGGAGAAGTCGGACCGTCCCTGGTACTGCTCCCGGGCCAGCTGCCCCGCCTGATCGTGGCTGTCGGACAGCGCGGTCCGGGCGGCGGCGAGGGAGGCGCCGAGCCGCTTTGACTCCGCCGCGCGCCGCTTCAGCTCCGCCGCGGTCCCGTTGTACGTCTCGGTGGCCTCCTCGGCCTGCTGGTACAGCTTCCGGAGCTGGGTCAGCAGCTGGGCGACGCTCTTGTTCGCGGCCGCCGGGGCCGGGGCGGCGGACGGCTTCGCGGTGCCGCTTGTCACGGGGTCCGGGACCACGGGCGCGGCGACTGCCTGCGGGGTCACGAGGAGCGTGGCCAGGGCCGCGGTGCCGACCGCACACAGGACTCTGCCTGACACGACATCACCTCCGGTGGCGGGGCGAATGATGGGAGTACCCCATAAGTGAGCGCAACGGATCAATACGGTCACTCGGTGTCAGGAGATGCAAGAACCCCGCGGTGTGGCGGGCTGCGGGTTCGCCCGGAAGGCGGTGGCCGGATGCGGACCCCAGGGGTTCCCCACGGGACAGCCCTCAGGCCACCGGGAACGCGTAGAAGATCCGGTCGCGCTGGACGACGACCGTTCTCCCGGTCGCCAGCACCCGGTACGGCGCGGTGACCGTGGGTCCCTTCGGGTCCTGGGACCCGATGTCCTGGAACTTCCACAGCCGCCGCCCGTCCTCCGCCGCGAACGCGGTGACCTGGGCCGTGTCCGCGGCCAGCAGTGTCCTGCCGGACGCGCTGAGCGTGACCGCGGGGGCGGCGGGGCCGGGTGCCGCCTCCGTCGAGCGCCGCCAGCGCAGCCGCCCCGACTCCCGCTCGACCGCGCCCACTTCCTGATCGCGGTTGGTGGTGTGCAGCAGGGTTCCGGAGGCGACGGAGGTGCCGTACGCGGTCCCGGTGGTGCCGTTCACCGTCCACTTCGGCTTGCCGTCGGGGAGTGCGAACGCCTGGAGGTCGTCGCCCACCGCCGCGTACAGCAGGCCGCGGTCGTCACCCATGGCCGCACCGTCGGGCGCGACCGTGCCGAACGACCTGCTCCACAGCAGCTTCCCGGTCTTCCGGTCGAAGCCCCGGAAGACGGCCTTCCCCTTGGCGGACTTCACGTCGCCGGAGGTGAGCGTGGCCGGGCTCTGACGTACGACGAGGTCGTCCTGCCCGACCGCGATCAGCCGGTAGACGGGGGCGGCGGGACCGCGCCCGGTGGGCACGGGGGTCCGCCACAGCTCCTTGCGCCGCAGGACGTCGTAGGCGAAGAGGTAGGACGTGACGGCCTTGTGGTCCTTGCCGCGCTTCTTGCCCTTCTTCGGGGGCGGGGCCTTGACGGTGACTTCGTTGGAGCCGGTGAACCAGACCACCGGCCCGGAGCCGCCGACGATCTCCGCCACCGCGAGATTCGGCACCCCGGTGAACTGGTCCGCGTAGCCGACCCGGTGGGCCACCTTGCCGTCCTTCGGCGACAGCCACAGGAACTCGGACGGACCGGCGACGAAGCAGAGGTCCTTCCCGGCCGGCAGCGCGGCCTGTCCCTTGGCCGCGTCAGCGTTCTCCCAGGCCCGGCGCCCGGTGCGCAGATCGACACCGGTGGCCCCGTTCTCGCCGGTCAGCACGAGCAGCCGATCGTTCCAGAGGGCGGCGGTGAGTGGTGACGGTTCGGCCGCCGGGTGCGTGTACACCCAGCGCGGCTGCGGGGGCAGCCCCGCGACGGCGGGGCCGCTGCGGCGCGGCGCGGGCTTGGGATCGTCCGTCGTACCGCCGTCCCCGGACCCGAGCGCGAGCGCCCCGCCTCCGCCGACGATCAGCCCCGCGGCCCCGGCGGCGAGCCCGATGAACAGACCGCGCCGGTCGACGGTGGGGGAGGGAGTGGGCCGTACGGGGACCGGCAGCGGTACCGGCGGGAGCACGGCGGGGAGCGCGGCCGGGGGTTCGGCGGCCGTCCCCGTGCCGGGTCCGGTGAGCTCGCGCGGAACGGACAGCTGGGTCGTGGGCCGGTCGGTCCTCGATGCCTGGCGCCCGATGCCCCCGAGCTGCGCGGTACGGGTGTCCCGGGCGGGGAGGAGCTCACCGGCCGGGGCGGGTACGTGGGCAGCCGGGCCGGCCGTCGCGTCCAAGGGTGCGGCGACGGGCGCGTCGGCCGGCCCGGCTGCCGGGGTGGCATCCTCGGGTCCGTCGACGGCCCCGTCGGCCGGTCCGCCCACCGGAGCGTCGACCGGATGACCGGGAGCTACCAACTCCCTTACCTGTACGGCCTGTTCCGCCACCGCGGCTGCCACCCGCTCAGACAGCCAGCCGTCCTTCGCCGAATCCGCCGCCCCCTCCGGGGCCAGCTCCGCCGCGACCGTCCCCGCGCTCGGCCGGTCGGCCGGGTCCTTCGCCAGGCACCGCGCGATCAGATCGCGCAATTGCGCCGGGACCGCGCCGAGTTCGGGGTCGGTGCGGGCGATCCGCTCGGCGCCCTCGGCGGCCGGACCGTCGGCGAGCGGGGTCGTGCCGGTCGCCGCGTACGCCAACAGCAGGCCCAGTACGAAGAGATCGGAGGCCGGCCCGGGGTCCTCGCCTTCGACCTGTTCCGGGGTGAGATAGCCGAGCCGTACGGACAACTGCCCACCGGGCCGGGCCTCGGCGGCGGCCGCGGCGCCCAGCGGGCCGAACGCGGTGAGCCGCGGCCCGTCCTCGGCCAGCAGCACCGTCCGGGGGGCGAGGCCCTGGAGCACGGCTCCGGTGTCGTGCACCCGGGCGAGCGTCTCGGCGATGCCCGCGCCCAGTATCCGGACGGCACGCTCGGGGAGCGGACCCATGACCTCGATCGCCTCGGAGAGCGTCAGAGCGGGTGTGTAGGGGACGGCCGTCCACGGCGGGACGTCGTCCGCGTCTTCGGCGGAGGCGTCCAGCGACGGCTGGACCCAGCCGCCGGCCAGCCGCTCCGCGGTGCGGGCCTCCGCCTGGAAACGGCGCCGGAAGGCGGGCAGTGCGGCGAGTCCGGGACGGGCGGCGGTGATCACCACGGGTCTGCCGCCGGTCGCGTCGTGCGCGAGGTACTGCTCGGCGCTCGCGGTCTCGCGGAGCCGCGCCAGTACGGCGTACGGACCGATACGGCGTGGATCGTCCTGACGCAGCGCCTCCATGGCGCACCCCCCTTGCTGACCGTGCCCGGCACCAGAGCGTCGATCTTAGACCGGCCGGTCCGGACCGGCCGGTCTCCCCGCCCCACGGCCACGCGGGGCCGCCACCCCTCAGTCCGGCTTCGACCAGGGCCACTTGGGGCTGTGCCGCTCACGGCCCTCGGGGGCGTACTCGTACACCCAGCCACGCGGGAGCCCCAGCCGCTTGGAGTGACCGGCCGGGATCCTGCGGTACGCGTACACGGTGGCGGGCCCGCCGTCGGCGGCCGGTACCGGGACCTCGTACCACTTGGGCGGATGACCGGTCGGGCCGACGAGGACGGGCAGGACCCGCCCGTCCAGGGGGCCGCCGGTGAAGTGTGTGTTCTCGCTTCGCACCGCCCCAGTCTGACCGATCAGCCCTCGGGCAGCAGATGGGCGGCTCCGCCGACCACCGGGATCAGCCGCTCCGCCAGCCGTCCGGCCGGGCCCGCTGCGGTCTCCTGCGGCAGCAGTTCCGTCACCGCCGAGGCGGTCTCCGGGTCCGTCGCCGCCGTGGCGGCCAGCAGCACGATCAGCTGGTCGACCAGCCAGTCGCGCAGATCGGCCGTGGCGGGCCGCTTCCCCTCGTCCAGCCAGATCAGGGACGCCGCCTCGACGGCCGCGATCCAGGTGCGCACCATCATCCGCAGCCGGGGCCCGGGAGCCGTGCCGCCCCGGCCCAGGTGCAGCAGGATCTGCTCGGCCGCCGCCCGCCGTACCTCGTCGACGATCGCCGTCGTACGGGAGGTCCCGACGACACTGCCGCCGCGCAACAGTGCGCTGAACCCGGCGTCGTGCTCGTCCACGAAGGCGAGATAACGGTCGAGCACCCGCTGCACCCGCTCGGTGGGCGGTCCCACGGGCGGCTCGCCGAAGCACAGGATCAGCTTCTCGGCGGCGGACCGGAGCGCCGCCTCGTACAACTGCTGCCGCCCGCCCGGGAAGTAGCGGTAGACGAGCGGGCGGGAGACTCCGGCGACCGTCGCCACCTCGTCCAGTGAGACCTCGTCGGGGGCCCGGTGGGCGAAGAGGGTGAGCGCCGCACCGAGGAGCTGGGTGCGGCGTTCCTCGACGCTGAGCCTTCGGTAGGCGCGGGTCGGCGGGGCTGCGGCGGAGGTCATACGCCGAAGCCTAGGACCTCTCCGGCGGAGCAGGCGTGGCCCCGGCCGTGATCCGCCGGACGGGCCCCGGCCGTGATCCGCCGGACGGGCCCCGGCCGTGATCCGCCGGACGGGCCCCGGCCGTGATCCTCCCCGAGGGGACGGTTCAGGCCAGCAGGCCCGAGCTCTTCCACAGCCTGCGTCCCACTCCGTTGAGCACCCCGATGTCGTCGAGGAAGTCCGTCAGCCGCTTCGCGCCGCTCTGCATGACCTCCGCCCGGTGGCCGCTCGCCTTCACCTGGGCGACGGCCTCGCGACGGTCCAGGCCGACGTTCTCGTAGGCCTGCGGATTGATGAAGCAGACGGAGAAGACCCGGGCCGCCTCGCCGCAGCTCACCCGGGTGAGTTCGCGCTCCCAGCGCGGGGCGGTCACCATCTGGCGGCGCAGCTCCTCACGGGCGTACCGGACGTGCCGGGCCTCCTCGACGACATGGATGCGGGTCACCCCGCGCACCAGTGTCTGGACGCGCTCGTCCGGGAACGTCAGCCGCTGCATCCAGTCGAGGATCTCCTCGCCGAGCAGGGTCGCCGCGAACGAACCGGGCGTGGTGGAGATGGTCTTCAGCACCCGTGCGAGGTTGTGATAGACGCGCGGCACGGGGTAGTCGGGCGCCTGGCTCCACTTGATCATGCGGCCGAACATCATCGAGTGCCGGCACTCGTCGGCTATCTCGGTGAGCGCGTAACGGACGTGGTTGCTGGTCGGCGGCTTGTCGTAGATGTGCCGGACCAGCAGCTGCATGAGGATGATCTCGAACCAGATGCCCAGCGAGGCCAGTGACGCCGCCTCGTGCCTGGACAGGTCCATCCGCTGTTCCTCGGACATCTTCCGCCACAGCGGGGTGTCGTAGAGCGAGACGAGCTCGGGCGGCCAGAACCATGTGCCGTCCTCGGCCCCCGCGTCCCAGTCGAGTTCCTTGTCCGGGTCGAAGGAGTGCTTGGCCGAGGATTCGAGCAGCCGCTCGGCGATCTGTTCACGGTCCCGGAGCGGGCCGAGTGCGTCGCGGAGCAACTGCACGTCGCGTTCGGTCACGGTCGTCATGGCTGGAGGCACCTCACATGTGGGTTACCGACGGTCATCCCTTATGAGACTGCTTGTCAGCAAGGCCGTCAATCCCTTGCGCGTTACTTGTTGACCCGGTGTCTAGCAGCGTGTGAACCTGCCAACTGAGGCAACCGCCGCGGAACTTATCGGAAACGCAAGGCGAAGGAGCCGTCCGTGTCGACACACGACCTCTACACCACCGCCCCCGACACGCCGCTGTGGCAGGTGCCCGCCTCCGGTGCGGCCCGCTTCAGCTGGGACTACGACGACGGCCGCGAACGCCTGCTCGCCCTCTACCAGAAGGGCAAGGACAAGCAATGGGACGGCAACAAGCGCATCGACTGGTCCCTGGAGGTCGACCCCGCCGACCCGCTCGGCACCCCCGACGACGCCCTCACCCTGTACGACACCCCGCACTGGGCGAAGATGACCGAGAAGGACCGGGGAGAGCTGCGCAAGCACTACACCGCCTGGCAGTTCAGCCAGTTCCTCCACGGTGAGCAGGGCGCCATGGTCTGTGCGGCCAGGATCGTGGAGTCCGTGCCCGACCTGGACGCGAAGTTCTACTCCGCGACCCAGACCATGGACGAGGCCCGGCACGCGGAGATCTACGCCCGGTTCCTGCACGAGAAGATCGGGATGCTCTACCCGATCAACGACAACCTCCAGGGGCTGCTCGGCGACACTCTGCGCGACTCGCGCTGGGACATGCCGTACCTCGGCATGCAGGTCCTCATCGAAGGGCTCGCCCTGGCCGCGTTCGGCATGATCCGTGACACGACGAACAAGCCGCTGCCCCAGCAGATCCTGGCGTACGTCATGCAGGACGAGGCCCGGCACGTCGCCTTCGGGCGGATGGCGCTGCGGGACTACTACAAGCAGCTGAGCGACGCCGAACTGCGCGAACGCGAGGAGTTCGTCATCGAGGGCTGCTACCTGATGCGGGACCGGCTCCGGGGCGTCGAGGTGCTGGAGAACTTCGGCGTCGGCAGGAAGGAGGCCCATGACCTCTCGGAGCAGTCGCCGTTTCTGCAGCTCTTCCGCAAGCTGCTGTTCAGCCGGATCGTGCCGTGCGTCAAGGACATCGGTCTGTGGGGCGAACGGCTCCAGAAGGCCTACGTCGACATGGGCGTCTTCGAGCTCGGCGACTCCAGCCTGGACCTGCTCATGGCCCAGGACGAGGAGACCGCCGAGCAACTCGACCGCGACCGGTTCGCGGCCGAGGAGCGGGCCAGGGTCGCCGAGGTCGAAGAGGCGATGGCGCAGGGCGGCGCGGCGGGCCCGTCGGCGGAATGAGGGGGCGGGCGCGGCCGCCGGGGACGGCAGGGGGCGGTGGGGTGCCGGCGCGACGGCTGTGAGCCGCGCGCCGGTGAACCGGGGCGTCAGGGCTTTCGTGACCAGTGCCGTTCGCCCTGTCCGCCCTGCCCGGCGGGGCCCGTCACGACCGGCACCGTTCGCCGGGCCCGGTCGCCCCTTGGTGGCAGGCGCCCCTCGCCCCGCCGGCTCAACCCGTCGCGAACGGCGCCGGGAAGGGCTTCCGCAGGGTGAACGCCCGCTCCGTGGGCCCGTGTTCGCGCAGATGGCGCAGGCGTTCCTCGGCGTCCCGCACTGTCGGGCGCTCGCCCGCCGGTACCCACCACAGGGCCGTCATCGCCTCCTCCACGCGCTCGAACCACTCGCGCCGCCGCGCCAGCAGTTCGCGGTGCTGTCCCTGGTACATGAACGCCGTCAGCGCGTCCGTGTCGCGCCACACCGACATGTTCACGATCAGCCAGCTGTCCCCGAGGACCGGTACGTCGGTGGCGTTGCCGGTCTCGCTCTGCAGCCGCCAGACGAAGCCGGCCGCCTCGTCGGCGACCGCGTTCACCGGGTCGAGCGCGTCGACGAAGTCCTTCAGTTCGGGGGAGTCCAGAGGGAATCTGAGGCGGGCTATGTTCACCTGGGCCAGTTCGTGGCCGGTGCCGGTCTGCCGGTCGCTGAATGTCATGGCCGCACGATAATCAGTGCGCTCTCGACCGCACGGGCCATTCCGAGCAGCGAGCCGTCCGCCCCGCGCTCCGCGACCAACTGGAGTCCGACCGGGCAGCCATCCGCCGTGAATCCCGCGGGCACACTCGCGGCGGGATGTCCGCTGAGGTTGAACGCCCAGGTCAGCGCGGTCGAGTAGAGCTCGCCCGGACCGTCGTGCCCGTGCGGGCGGTTGGGGGTGGCCGGGGTGAGCAGCAGGGGCGTACGGGCGAACAGGGCGTCGAGCCGCAGGTCGTTCTCGCGTCGGATCTCCGAGGCGGCCGGGGTCGGCTCCCCGCCGCGGACCGCCTGCCACGCGTCTCGCGGATCGAGCAGCCCGCACGTACGGTCCACGAGCCGCACCACTCCGGCCGTCACGAGCCGCCGCACCGCCCGCCGGACGACGGACCCGACCTCCGGATCGACCTGCGCGTACCCCAGATCGGGGCTGAGCACGGCGGGGATGGGGAGGGCCGTGGTCGCCGGTTCGTAACCGTCCAGGACACAGCGCAGGAACGTCTGGGCGTGCACCGCCGAACGGGCCAGCACCCCGGCGGACGCGAGCCCGGACCGGTCGGGCGACGGCAGCAGGCCGTTCGTCGTCTTCAGGCCGAACACCCCGCACCACGCCGCCGGGATCCGGACCGACCCCGCCCCGTCGCTGCCGGTCGCCAGGTCCACCAGATCCGCCGCGACCGCCACCGCCGCACCCGCCGAGGAGCCGCCCGGGGTGCGGTCGGGGCGCCATGGGTTGACCGTACGGCCGTGCGCGCCCAGCCCCCACGTCCGCCAGGGCGTACCGGGGCCGGGCACCGAGGTCGCGCCGACCGGGAGGCCACCGGCGGCGATCAGCCGCCGGGCCGTGTACGAACGGATGCCGGCAGGACCCTTGACCGCGAACGGCATTCCGCCCAGCGGGCGCCGGCGGGCGGATTCGGCCCCGGCGGCCACCCTCTCGTGCCACACCTCGATGAACGCGCACAGGCGCGGATCCTCCCGACCGATCCGCTCCAGCGCCAGATCCGCCGCACCCGCATCCGTCACGCGCTCAGCCTCCCAGAGCCGCCCGCATGACGGAACGGGCGATCGGGGCCGCGCTGCCACCGCCGCTGATGTCGGCCCGGTCGGCGGCGGCGTCCTCGACGACCACGGCGACCGCGACGGCCGGCTGCCCCGAATCCGGCGCCTGCGCCCAGGAGATGAACCAGGCGTACGGCCTGCCCGAGTTGTCGATGCCGTGCTGTGCGGTGCCGGTCTTGCCGCCGACCGTCACCCCGTCGATGGCGGCGTTGGACCCGGTGCCCTGCTCCACCACGTCGACCATCATCCTCCGCAGCCGCGAGGCCGTCCGCGGGTCCATGGCCCGGTGGTAGGTGCGCGTGCCTCCGCGGTGGACGGTCGAGCCGCCTCTCGTGGTCGTACGGTCCACCAGATACGGGTACTTGAGGTCGCCGCCGTTGGCCACGGCCGAGGCCACCATCGCCATCTGGAGCGGTGTCGCCGTCGTGTCGAACTGGCCGATCGACGAGAGCGCCAGCTGGTCGTCCGACATGTGTGTGTCGAAGTTGCTCTTCGCCACCCCTGACGGGATCTTCAGCCCGGTGTCGTTGAAGCCGAACTTCCGCACCGCGTCCACCATGCCCTTCAGCCCGACCCGCACCCCCAGTTCCGCCATCACCGTGTTGCAGGAGACCCGGATCGCCTCGGCGAGCGAGGCGTTCTCGCAGCCTTCCGCCTCGTTGGGCAGCACGGTCGTCGTGCCCGGCAGCACATAGGGGGACGGGGTGTCGGTCTCGGCGTCGGGATCGGTGACGACGCCCGTGTCGAGCGCCGCCGCCGCGGTCACGATCTTGAAGGTGGAGCCCGGCGGATAAGTCTGCCGGATCGCCCGGTTGAGCATGGGCTGGCTCCTGTCCGCGTTCAACCGCCGCCAGACGTCGGTCACGGAAGAACCGGTGCCGGAGAGCAGCCCGGGATCGTACGAGGGGGACGAGACCAGCGCCAGGATCCGGCCGGTCGTCGGTTCGACGGCGGCGACCGCGCCCCGCCGCCCGCCGAGCCCGTCGTAGGCGGCGCGCTGCATCGTGTCCTTGATGGTCGTGACGACGTTGCCGCCGGGCTGCCGGCCGCGGGTGATCTCGTTCCACAGGGGGAGCGGGGCGAGCATCGGGTCGGTGCCGGAGAGGATGTCGTCCTCGGCGTGCTCGATCAGGGTCGTGCCGTACGTCTGCGAGGCGTAGCCGGTCACCGGCGCGTACAGCGCGCCGTCCTTGTACGTGCGCTCGTACGCGAGCTGCTCACCGGTGTTGTCGGAACCGGTCACGGACGCGCCGCCGACCAGGATGTTGCCGCGCGCCTGATGGTAACGGGCGATCGTGAGACGGCGGTTGGCCGGGTTGTCGTCCAGACTGTCGGCCTCGAAGACCTGGATGCGCGCGGCGTTCAGCAGCAGCGCGACGAGGAGCACCAGACAGAGCGCGGCGGCCCGGCGGATGTAGCGGATCACGGCCTGTCCTCCGGGGCCGGCGGCGGGTGGGGGGTCACGGCTCGCGGGTACGGCGGCACCGCCTGCTCGTGCGTGCGCACCGCTCGCGGGTATGGGGTCACGGCTCGTCCTCCACCATCCGTGCGACGATTCCGGTCTCCACGTGTTCGGGGTGCGGTCTGCGGGCCTGGTCGCTGACCCGGATCAGCAGCGCCACGATGATCCAGTTGGTGACGACGGACGAACCGCCCTGGGCGAGGAACGGCATCGCCATGCCGGTCAGCGGGATCAGCCCCATCACCCCGCCCGCGATCACGAACACCTGGAGGGCCAGGATCGAGGCGAGACCGATCGAGAGCAGCCGCCCGAAGGGGTCGCGCAGGGCGAGGCCGGCCCGGTAGCCGCGGGCGACGAGCAGCGCGTACAGCAGGAAGATCGCGGTCAGCCCGGTCAGCCCGAGCTCCTCGCCCGCGGTCGCCAGAATGAAGTCGGACTTGGCGGCGAAGCCGATGAGGATGGAGTGGCCGAGCCCGAGTCCGGTACCGAGCATCCCGCCGGCGGCGAACGCGAACAGCGACTGGGCCAGCTGACTGGGGCCCTGGCCCGCCTTGATGGTGGCGAACGGGTCGAGCCAGTCCTCGACCCGGCTGTGCACATGCGGTTCCAAGGAGCCGACCACGAACGCGCCGACGGCGGCGAGCAGCAGGCCGACGGCGATCCAGCCGGTCCGGCCGGTCGCCACGTACAGCATGATCACGAAGAGGCCGAAGAACAGCAGTGACGTGCCCAGATCGCGCTCCAGGACCAGCACACCGACGCTGAGCAGCCAGATCGCCACGATCGGGCCGAGCACCCGCCCGGTGGGGAGCTGGAGCTTCCAGATCCTGCGGCCGGTGTACGCGAGGGCGTTGCGGTTCGCGGCGAGATACGCGGCGAAGAACACGGCGAGCAGGATCTTGGCGAACTCGCCCGGCTGGAAGGAGAATCCGCCGACCCGGATCCAGATCTTGGCGCCGTTCACCGCGGGGAAGAAGATCGGCACGATCATCAGGACCAGGGCGGTGGCGACCGAGAGATAGGCGTACCGCTGGAGCACCCGGTGGTCGTGGAGGAAGACGACCACCACGATGAAGAGCGCCACTCCGAGCGTGGACCAGATCAGCTGGGTGGGGGCCGCCTGGTCCTTCGGGGTCTCCAGATCGAGCCGGTAGATCAGCACCAGGCCGAGCCCGTTGAGCAGTACGGCGATCGGCAGCAGCAGCGGATCGGCGTACGGGGCCCGGAAGCGGACCGCGAGATGGGCCAGGAGGGCGAGCAGCCCCAGGCCGGCGCCGTATCCGGCCACATCGGGCGGGACCGCGCCGTTCTTGGCCAGGCCGACGGCGACGTAGCCGTAGACGGGGATGAGGACGGCCCCGATGAGAAGCAGAAGCTCGACGCCGCGCCGCTTGGGCAGACGTAGATCGGGCGGGGGCGCGTCCGACGTCGTTGCGGTCATGCCCGCAACGTAGCAAGAGGTGGTGTCTATTTCCCTTATGTCATAGCGGGTATGTCCGGATGTCCGTAAAGGCGCGCTCGGCGTCCGGCAGCGGCGGGGTACGACGCCGAAGCGCCGTCACTTCTCCCGGTGCGGAGAGAAATCCGGATCGTCGCGGCTCTCCGCGGCCCCGTCGTCGAGCAGTACGTACTCGGGGAGCGTCAGCCGCGCCACCGCTCCGCCGTCCGGGGCGTTGGAGAAGACGAGACCGGCGCCGATCTCCGCCGCCTGCCCGACGGCGATGGTCAGCCCGAGACCGTGTCCCGTGCCGCCCTCGGTCCGGAACCGCTGCGGACCGTCCTCCAGCAGATAGTCCGGAAAGCCCGGCCCGTGGTCGCGTACGGTCACCGTCGGCCCGTCGACCGTCACCACCACCGGGGGCCGGCCGTGCTTGTGCGCGTTGGTGATCAGATTGCCCAGCACCCGCTCCAGGCGGCGCTTGTCGGTCTCGACCCGCACGGGCGCGTGCGGGCCTTCCCGGCCGCCCTCCACGCAACGGATCTCGGCCTCCGTCCCGGACGCGCGCACCACGCGCTCGACGAGCGGCGCCAGCTCGTGCACGTCGAGATCGACCTGTTCCGTACGGGCGTCGAGCCGGGAGATCTCCAGCAGGTCCTCCGTCAGCGCCCGCATCGTCCGGACCCGGTCCTGCACCAGCTCCGACGGCCGCCCCGGCGGCAGCAGTTCGGCGGCGGCCGAGAGGCCGGTCAGCGGGGTGCGGAGCTCATGCGCCACATCGGCGGTGAACCGCTGTTCGGTCTGCAGCTTGCGCTGGAGCGTGGACGCCATCGTGTCCAGCGCGCCCGCGACGATCGCCACCTCGTCCTGGGGGCGCGAGGGGTCCGCCGTGCGCGGGTCGTCGACGCGGGCGTCGAGGTCGCCCGCGCTGATCCGGCCGGCCACCCTGGCCGTCTGGTGCAGTCTCCGGGTGACCCGGGTGACGGCGAGCGCGCCGACCAGCAGCGTGGCGCCGGTGGCCAGCAGGGAGGAACCTACGATCGCCCCGTCGAGATCGTTGATCGTGCGGGCGCTCTGGCTGTAGTCCACCGCCGTGGCCAGCGCGCGGCCGTCGGCCGGAGCCGCCGCCCACATGGCCGGACGCCCGTCCTGATAGGCGACGAGCGTGCCGCGTCGACCGTCCACGGCCAGTGCGCGCAGGGAGGCGGGCAGCCCCGGCGGATCGATGCCGGAACCCGGTGGGAGCGCCTCGCCCGTCTCGTACGCGACGGTGACGTCCTCCAGTCGTGACAGCGCCTTCTCGCGGGCCTGGCTGACGGTCTGATGCGTGACCTCGCCGTGGACCAGCACGCTCAGCAGTGCGGCGAGGGCGCAGCACATCACGGTGATGAAGACGGCCGACTTCCAGGTGAGCGTCGCGGTCCAGGAAGGCATGCGCGGCCCGCGCCGGGCCGTCCTGTGCCGGCTCACCGGCGCTCCGCGGAGATGCCGACGGACGGCGTGGCGGTCGGCGGGGCGGTCGTGGTGTGCGGGCGCGGGGCCGGGGACGGAGGTGTCCGCAGGATCTCGTCCTGGGTGGGCAGCATCGCGCGCTGCCGGCTGTCCCAGGACCAGGCGGTGCGGTACTCGTAGCCGATGATGGCCGACGGGGCCCGCATGATCAGATCCCGCCCGGCCAGCTGGACACTGATCACGGCGTCCGAGGTGGACAGGATCCGGGTCAGACCGCCCGCCTCCGGCATGTAGACCCGTACGGAGAGCTGGTGGTCCGGCAGCTGGATGCCGACCACCATCTCGTCCTTGCCGTCGCCCGTCAGGTCACGGAAGTAGGGCTGCAGCACGGGACAGGAAGCCGGATCGGAATGGCACGCGTCGATGCGGCGGACCGTTTCGGCGGGCAGCTCGGCGGTGCCGCTGGACCGGTCGGGCCGGGCCTTCAGGCCGGCCTGCACCACCGCCACCGGATCCAGACGGTGCACATTGCCGTCCGGGACCTTGATCCCGGGGATGCGCGCGGTCTCGCCCTCGCCGTAGTCGTACGGCGCGGCGGAGGCGGGCGGCAGCTCGGGCCAGAGCAGGGCGGGCCCGACGGCGTTCGGGGCCGGCCCGGCGCTCTTCAGCCCGCCGCCGACACCGCAACCGGCCAGCAGTGCCGCGCCGACGACGGCCCCGACGGCCGCCGCCGTGCGGTTCCGTATCCGGCGCTCCCGACGCATGACAGCCTCCCTTTCCGTGGTCCATACCTCATAGACCTTATTCGGAAGGAAGTACTTTATGTCTATTTAGTGCCGAGAGGCTGCTGGAAGCGGCAGTCCCATCGGTGCGCGACCGGTGCCGGAAACGGCTGTCCGCGGCACCGGCGCGGAAGTGACGATTCAGCGCTGGTAGGGGTTCTGGCCCTGTCCGCCCGGCGCGTACCCCGGCTGTCCCTGGCCCTGTCCCTGAGCCGGCGCCTGCCCGAACGGATTGCCGCCCTGCGAGGCGGCGTGCTGCGCCAGCAGCTGCTCGGCCTGCTCCTTCGCGATCTGCTGCTCCCCGCCGCAGAACGTGCACTGGGTCGCGAACTTCGTCGAGAACGGGAACAGGGGCACGAAGAACAGCGTGAACTTGGTGACCCGCTTGCGCAGCGTGTGCGCGGCCGGATTGCCGCACCAGCCGCAGACCAGCGTCAGAATGGCCAGCTGGTACAGATAACCGCGCGTACCGAAAATGATCACGTGGTGGGTCCCTTCCCCGTCTTCCCCAGAAGTGCCTGCCGGCAGAGCGCCAGCAGCCTTTCGTCCTCGTATGTGTCGTGACTGCCGTATCCGCCGTCCATCGCGTTGTGACGGCGTACGGAGGCGAGCTCGGCACGCAGTGCGTGTGCCGCGTCCGACCCTGCACCAGCGACCCCCTTCCGCGCCAGACATTCCGCCACCCGGACCCGCACATGGCGGTTCTGCTCCCAGGCCGCCAGGAGCACCGGAACGGATTCCCCGGCCCGCCCGGACACGTCCCACAGCGCGATCGCCGCGTCCACCCGGAGCCACGGGTCCTCGTGCCGGAGCAGTGCGCGCAGCCGGGGCGCCGTCACCGCCGCCCGGGTCCCGAGCCCGCCCAGCGCGTTCAGCGCGGAGCGCCGCTCGTGGCCGCGCTCCGCCTGCAGGCCCTCGATCAGCACCGGCAGCACGGCGTCGGCGTCCCCGTCGACCGCCCACAGGGCCTGGGCCACCTCCGTCGCCGAGGCGGCTCCCGGACGGTGCAGCAGCGCGCGCAGCTCGGGTGCGACGGAGTGCGCCGCGGGCCCGAACGACTCCAGCGCCCGCAGCGCCGCCGTGCGCAGCCACCCGCCCCGGTGGTCCGGCGCGCCGCGCAGCATCCGCAGCACCTCCGGCATCGCCTCGTCCGCCCGCAGCGCGGTGAGCCCCGCGAGCAGCGGACCGGCCCGGTCGTACGCCCCCTCGTCGAGCCGGACCTCACCGAGCCTGCGGCGCAGCACGGCGGTCAACGGGACGGCCGCCGCTCCCATATGACCGATGGCGAAGCCCACGTCGTGCGGCACCTCGGGCCGCTCCAGCGCCGCGGCCAGTGCGGGCACGGCACGGGGGTCGCCCAGCCGGGCCAGCGCCTTCACGGCGCTGCCGAGCCCCGGAGGCCCGCTCGGCCAGTTCTGCACCCAGGCACCGGGGTCGGCCGCCACCCGCGCCGCCAGCGCGTCGGCGGCGGGCGCGGCGAGCCCGAACAGCTCCTCCAGCACATGCGCGGCGGCCTCGGCCAGCCGTGGCTCAGGGGTGGCGAGCTGCTCACCGACCAGCCGGACCAGCTCCTCGTACGAGCCGCGCCAGGCCCTGATCAGCCCGCTGCTCATCCGGAGGGCGTCGATCCGCTGCCGGCGGTCGGGACTGCGCAGCTGATCGGTCAGCAGCGCCGTCCGCTCGGCGACCCGGTCGTCGAGCCCGACGTGCAGGGTCCGCAGCAGATCCGCCGTCCAGGGGGCGGAGCGCCCGGAGGTCTCCTCGTCGGACAGTGCCCGCAACTGTCCCACCATGGTCGCCGGCGCGACCCGCTCCTCGCCGGGCGGCTCACCGGTCCCGGGCGCCTCGGTGTGCGCGTCGACGGCCGCGACCGCTTCGGCCGGACCGGCCTGCGCGCCGGCCGCGGGGGCCGCCCCGGAGCGGCGCCGGGGCGTGGAGCGCAGCTGACGCAGCAGCCCCGACACCACCCGTACGACATCGCCCGGCAGCGCGTCCGGCGCGCACCGGGCCAGCTGTGCCAGCGCGGCGAGCCGCAATCCCGGGGGAAAGCCCTCACCGGCCAGCCGGGTCAGCCAGTCGGCCGCCTGCCCCGCCAGCCCACGATGCCGCAGCGCGACCCGTCCGGCCGCCTCGACCAGCGCGAGCCGCACCTCCTCGGCCGGCTCCACCGGGAGCCGCTCCCGCAGCAGCGCGAGCACCCGCGCCGGGTGGCTGTGGAGCGTGGCGAGTGCCAGGGGCGCGGCGAGCCGAACCCCCGGGTCCTCGTCGGCCATCAGCTCGCAGAACACCCCGGAGCCCGCCGTGACGGCGGTCGCCGCCATCGCGTAGTTCGCCGCGCCCTCGATCTCCTCCTCGTCCAGATCGTCCTCGTCGTCCTCGTCCAGATCGATGCCGCCGATGCTGGTGAGCAGCTCGACGATGCTGCCCCGGTCCTGAATCCCCGGGTCCACGGCCAGCTCGAAGAGAAAAGGAATGCAGGCCAGCGTGCAGGCGTACACATCACCCTGGTGGTGAACGGCCCCGTACATGCCGTCCAGCGCCACCTCGCGCTCCGCCGGATCGGCGGACGCCAGACCCCGCAGCATCGTCGGCACATCATCGGCAGGCCCGTAGGCATGCTCCATCGAGGCCCAGTCGACCTCGTCGATCCCTGCGAACACGCCATCGCCTCCCCACGCACTTCCACGAAGCAGTGTCTGCGAGGAGTCTGCACCACCGCTCGGACGATCCGCCCTCCACATGCGGTCATTTCCTTACGGACATGACAAAGATCCCCGCCATGCGATAACGGCGGGTCGATCCGGAGCCTCCGCTTCCGACGACGGTGGCCCGCAGCAGGGCTCGAGAGAATCGCCCCACCCCCGAGCGTTTGCCGAATGGGCGGAGGGTGATCCCTCCAGAGGCGGGAGAGGCGGGAGAGGCGGGAGAGGCGGGAGAGGCGGGAGAGGCGGGAGAGGCGGGAGAGGCCGGAGCGGCCGGAGCGGCGCGAGCGGCGCGAGAGGCCGGCAGAGATGGGGGAGCCGGGAGAGCCGGAGGAGACGGGGAAGCCGGGAGAGACGGAGGCGAGGGAGCGCCTAGCGCGCGATCGGCAGGGGTCGCGCCCGGCCCGGATCGGCGAGCGGCCCGAGCAGGTCCCCGTACCGCTCCAGGCGTGCCCCCATGTCATCCGCCAGGAAGGTCAGCCCCTGTGGCGCCCGGCACTCCTCGATCTCCGTCCAGGTGACGGGCGCGGAGACGGTCGGTTCGGGGCGGGCGCGCAGCGTGTAGGGGGCGGCGGTCGTCTTCGACGCCGCGTTCTGGCTGAAGTCGACGAAGACCTTCCCCGGTCGCAGCGCCCGCTTCATCCGGTGCACGACCAGCTCCGGAAGTTCTTGCTCCGCCTCGACGGCCAGCCCCTTCGCGTAGGCCGACACCCGATCGGCGGGGGTCGGCTCCAGCGGTACGAGCAGATGCAGCCCCTTCGACCCGGAGGTCTTCGTGTACGCGGACAGCCCGTCCACCGCCAGCCGCTCGCGCAGCCACACGGCCACCGCGCAGCACTCCACCACGGTCGCGGGCGCTCCGGGGTCCAGGTCGAACACCATCCGGTCGGCCGCCCCCGGCGCATCGGTCCGCCACTGCGGGGTATGGAACTCCACCACCAGGTTGGCCGCCCACATCAGCGAGGCCAGATCCTGTACGACCACCTGGCGGGCCTGCTTGTCCTCGCCGCGCGGCACCGGGGTGGTCCGTACCCAGGACGGCGTACCCGGCGGCGGGTTCTTGGTGAAGAAGCGCTGCCCGTCCGGCCCGTCCGGATAGCGCAGGAAGGACACCGGCCGGTCGCGCAGATGTGTCAGCAGGGCCTCCGCGGCGGTGGCCGCGTAGTAGTGGAGCACCTCGCCCTTGGTGGTCCCGGTGGCCGGATACAGGACCTTGTCGAGATTGCTGAGCGCCAGCCGCCGCCCCTCCACCTCTGTGATCGCCGTCATACGATAAGAATCATATGCATTTCGGATCTATAGGTGTCTATACGGACGCAAGGGGTGAACAGTGAGGTCCATCTGGAACGGTGCCATCTCCTTCGGGCTGGTCAGCATCCCGATCAAGCTGGTCAACGCCACCGAGAACCACTCGATCTCCTTCCGCCAGATCCACCTCGCCGATGGTGGCCGGATCCGTTACCGGAAGGTCTGCGAGATCGACGAGCAGGAGGTCTCCGCGGCCGAGATCGGCAAGGCGTACGAGGACGCCGACGGCTCGGTGATCCCGATCACCGACGAGGACCTCGGCTCCCTCCCGCTTCCCACCGCCAAGACGATCGAGATCGTCGCCTTCGTGCCGGCCGCCTCGATCGACCCGCTCCAGATGGACGCGGCGTACTACCTCTCGGCCAACGGGGTCCCGGCGGCCAAGCCGTACACCCTGCTGCGTGAGGCGCTGAAGCGGAGCCAGAAGGTCGCGCTGGCGAAGTACGCCCTGCGCGGCCGGGAACGGCTCGGCATGCTGCGGGTGGTCGACGACGTGATCGCCATGCACGGCCTGCTCTGGCCGGACGAGATCCGCAGTCCCGAGGGTGTCGCCCCGGAGATCGAGGTCACGGTCCGCGACGCCGAACTCGACCTGGCCGACGCGTTGATGGCCACGCTCGGCGAGGTCGACATGGACTCGCTCCACGACGACTACCGCGAGGCGGTCGAGGAACTCGTCGCGGCGAAGGCGGAAGGCCGCGCCCTGGAGCCGGCGGAGGCGGACGAGTCCGGCGGCGGCAAGGTCATCGACCTGATCGCGGCCCTGGAGAACAGCGTCCGGGCGGCGAAGGAGGCCCGTGGCGAGGAGCCGGAGGCGGCGGCCGATGAGAAGGGGGAAGCGGCGAACGCCCCTGTCGCGAAGGTCACTTCGCTCACCGGCCGCAAGAAGTCCGGCGGAACCGGGGCGAAGAAGAAGGCGACGCCGGCCGCCAAGAAGACGGCCGCGAAGAAGTCCACGCCGAGCAGGGCACCCGCCAAGACCGCGTCGCGGTCGACGGCGAAGAAGTCGGCCACCAAATCCACGGCGAAGAAGACCACCGCGAAGTCGGACACGAAGTCGACGGCGAAGAAGGCGGCCCCGCGCAAGCGCGCCTCGGCCTGACGGGCGCCTGGCGCGTGGTGATGCCCGCGCTATTCGTGCTGACGGGCGCCTGGCACGTGGTGAGGCTCGCGGCTGTCCGTCCTGACGGGCGCCTGGCACGTGGTGAGCCCCGCGCTATTCGTGCCGACCGGCGCCTGCCGCGTGGTGATGCCCGCGGCTGTCCGTCCTGACCGGCGCCTGCCATGTGGCGACGCCCGCAGCTACCCCTCCTTCTCCTGCTCCTCCGCCTCCGCCGGTGGGAAGCCGATCAGTCCGAGCCGCTGGGTGGCGCGGGTCAGCGCCACGTAAAGGTCGTTGACGCCGCGCGGCGAGCCGGTTCTGATCCGCTCCGGTGCCACGACGATCACCGAGTCGAACTCCAGCCCCTTGGACTGCCGCGCGTCCAGCAGGACGACGGGGCCGGTCAGGTCCGGTTTCGGGCCGTGCGACGCATCCGGCATCGCGTCGGCGAGCGCGGCGTGCAGTTCCGGCGGTGCGATCACCGCGACCTTCCCCTCGGCGCAGCACTCCTTGGCGACGGCTTCGGACGTGGCATGGACCAGCTGTTCCGGTTCGACCGCCATGGTCCACGGTCCGACACCGGTCGAGCGCACCGACCGGGGCGGCTCGAAGGCGGGGTCGGCCTCCCTGCGGACCTCGGCGGCGACCTCCATGATCTCCGCCGGGGTGCGGTAGTTGACGCCGAGACGGGCGTGATGCCAGCGGTCACCGACGTACGGGCCGAGGATCTGCTCCCACGAGTCGGCGCCGGCGGCGGAGCCGGTCTGCGCCGGGTCGCCGACCAGCGTCATCGAGCGCGTGGGGCAGCGGCGCATCAGCAGCCGCCAGGACATCGCGGAGAGCTCCTGCGCCTCATCGACGACTATGTGGCCGAAGGCCCAGGTCCGGTCGGCCGCGGCCCGCTCGGCGGCGCTGCGGTGGTCCGTCTCCTCCTGGCGTTCGGCGAAGCGTTCGGCGTCGATGATGTCGTGGGCGGAGAGCACTTCCGCGTCGTCCTCGTTGTCGAAGTCGGTGCTGCGCGAGCCGAGGGAGAGGTCGAGGACGCCCTGGGCGTAGGCGATCCGTTCCCGGCGCTCGGCCTCCTCGGCGGCGCGCAGGGCACTGTCGTCCTCGCCCAGCAGCTCGGCGGCCTCATCGAGCAGCGGCACGTCGGCGGCCGTCCACTCGGTACGGTCCGTCAGGGCGGTGGGGTCGACACCGGGGCGGCGGATCAACGCGGCCTCTGCGGGCGGCAGATGCGTGGGCCGAGCGAGGAAGTCGGCGACCACCCTTTGAGGGGTGAGCCGAGGCCACAGACTGTCGATCGCGGCGTGCACCTGGTGGTTGGCGGCCACTTCCTTGTGGAGCTGCTCGATGTCGGAGGCGTCGAGCAGGTTGGGGCCGCCGAGCGGGTCGGCGCCGATGCGGTCGGTGAGCTGCTCCGTCAGCGCGTCGATGATCCGGGCGGCGAAGTGGCGGTGGGCGAGGTTGTGGGGCAGTCCGGTGTCACGGGCACCGGCTCGGGCGCGGGCCGCCGTTGCGCGGTCGAGGACCAGGTTCTCCCGGCCGTGGCCGACCTCGATGGCGGGGTCGGGCAGTTGCTGCCGGTCGGCCACCGCCGTGCGCAGGATGCCTGCCATCCGGACATCACCCTTGACAGCGGCGGCCTCCGGGCTGTCCGTGCCGGTGGCCTGTACGCCGGGAAAGAGCTCGCCCACGGTCGCCAGCAGTACGCCCGTCTCACCGAGAGAGGGCAGCACATTGCCGATGTAGCCGAGGAAAGCGGGGTTGGGGCCGACGATCAGCACCGCGCGACGGGCCAGCTGCTCGCGGTGGGCGTACAGGAGGTAGGCGGCACGGTGCAGGGCGACCGCCGTCTTGCCGGTGCCGGGGCCGCCCTCGACGACGAGGACGCCTCGGTGCGGAGCGCGGATGATGTGGTCCTGCTCGGCCTGAATGGTGCGCACGATGTCGGTCATGCGCCCGGTACGGGTCGCGTTCACGGCGGCGAGCAGGACGGCGTCGTCGTTGGGGTCCTCGAAGCCGGTGCGGAGGCCGGGCTCGGTCTCCTGGAGATCCAGGATCTCGTCGTGCAGAGCGGTGACCCGGCGCCCGCGCGTGGTCAGGTGCCTGCGGCGGCGCAGGCCCATCGGTGTGTGGCCGGTCGCGAGATAGAACGGGCGGGCCACCGGTGCGCGCCAGTCGATGAGCAGCGGCGTGTGCTCCTCGTCGCTGATTCCCAGACGGCCGATGTGATGGTGTTCGCCGTTCCGCAGATCGATCCTGCCGAAGCAGAGCCCGTTCTCCACGGCGTTCAGCGCGGCGAGGCGGTCGGACTGCTCCGCGACCGCGATATCCCGCTCCAGCCGGGCCTGCCGTCCTTCGGCGGCCTGGCCCAATGAGGTCCGGACGGCTCCTTCGGCCCGTTCCCGGAGTACGTCGACACGCATGTGGAGCAGGGTGATGAATTCCTGTTCCCGCACCATTTCTTCGCTTGACAATTGCACTCCAGACCCGATATCATGCGGATGTTGAATAGCTCTGCGATCTCATCGTGCAAGCCATATAAATATTCAATATACGCAGACAGTCGACCCGGACGTCAATTTCGTCCGGGATTTTTTATGAATCCTGCTCGGGTGCCCGGCCCTTACGGGCCCGAGCAGGGCCCGGCGCGGTACTCCGAGCGCTATCCGCGCACCCGCGCGTGGACGACGCGGGACAGGTCGATCGGCGCGAGTGCGTCCTGGCGGTCCCGCGGGGCGGCGTCGGGCATCTCGTGCCGGCGGACGCTCTTCATGACATCGAAGCGCAGTCGGACAGCAGAGCGGCAAGGCCGTCCGGCGTGAAGAACGTCCGCCACGACTCGCCCTTAGGCCGGAACGGTGGGCGAGCGTGTCCAGGCCGGCTCCGGGAACGACGCACTGGCGAATGCCGGAATCAAAAGCGCGCATGGCGCGGTCCTCGGTGTATCGGCTGCGGCAGATGGTCTGGGCCCGGTCGGCGGCCAGTGCCGGTTGGTCTCCGTAGAGGCGGTGGTGGCCCAGAAGCTCGCCGGCTTCACTATCCAGCAGGAGTTTCGCCGGCGGGTCGGAGAAAATCAGTGGCGGCCGGTCGACGACGAGGTGGGCGGCACGTGCGGCGGCGGGCCATCGGGGCGGTGCCGTTCGAGTTCTTCGCATTCACCCGGGCGGCATATCCGCGACAACTGACATCATATCAGAAACAGTGAATTTTGTAAATGCTCCGGCGATTGCGATGTGATTTCAATCGACGGTGGCGATTGTTGATTCTCCGGCGTGAAATGGGTGTCGGAAGTCGCCTTTCGGCTGTACGTCTCCCACGGGCGCCCGGCAGCCCCCGCGATCCCCGCAGGGAGGCGGCATCGCGGGGGCGGGGGCGCGAAGGCGGGGCGCGGGGGAGCACGGCGGGCCGTACACACGGGACCGCCCCGGAGCGGCAGCCCCGGGGCGGTCCTCACATCGTGGCGGTATGCCGTGGTCCGGACGTCAGTGCCGCCGGTACGAGTTCACGTAACCGGCCGCCGGAGTCCCGACACCCGTCACGTCGTCGTATCCCTTGACCGCCTTGAGGGAGGCGTCCTTGCCGAGGCTGCGCAACGAGGTCAGTACGCCGTCCGCGGCGTCGACGCCGTTGGCGAAGTCGACCCGGGCCACCGCGAGATCGCGGTTCGGACCCAGCGGGTGGTCGGTGACGTCGTGGTACGCCTTCGAGCCGTACCGGGCGTAGATCGCCGGGTTGGCGAAGCCGATCGGCAGACCGTGCCGGGCCTGCTGCGCGAGCGCCTGGACACCGGCGATGACCGGCGCGGCCAGTGACGTACCGCCGATGCGGTACTCGTCGTAGCCGAGCGAGCCGTCGGGCAGCGTCTGGGTCTGGCCGACCAGGAAGCCGGTGTTCGGGTCGGCGACGGCCGCGATGTCCGGGGCCGTGCGCATCCGCTGCTTGCCGTTCGCCCGCGCGAGCGAGTCCGGGACGACGCCCCGCTGGTAGAACGGCTGCTTCACGGACGAGCTGGTGCCGCCGCCCGCGCCGGAGGTGTACGCGCCCGGGAAGCCGGTCCAGCTCCTGCCGTCGCCGGAGAGGCCCGCCTTCAGCGTGCCCCAGCCGGTCTCCCACTGGTACGTGTCGTTCTTGCCGACGGCCAGCGCGGTACCGCCGACCGAGGTCACCCAGGCGGAGTTGGACGGGACGTCGATCTGCTTCGTACCCGTGGACGCGACGTTGTCGCCGTCGTCGCCGGAGGAGAAGTAGAAGCCGATGCCCTCGATCGCGCCCATCTTGAAGACCTGGTCGTACGCGGCCGCGATGTCCGGGGTCTCATTGGCCTCGACGTCGCCCCAGGAGTTGGAGACGATGTCCGCGAGCCGGTGGTCGACGACCTTGTTCAGCGAGTCCAGCAGATCGGCGTCGTAGCAGGAGGCGCCGCCCACGTACACGATGTCGGCGGCGGGCGCGACCGCGTGCACGGCCTCGACGTCGAGGGTCTCCTCGCCGTACCAGCCGGAGGCCCCGCACTCCTCGGTCTTCGTGTAGTCGGCCGGCAGCACCTGGCTGAGCTGCCCGCGACGGTAGGGGGCGTCGCCGTTGCGCTTGGCGTACTCGGCGGCGTCCTTCGCGATGGTCGGCGAGGCGTACGCGTCGGTGATCGCGACGGTGACGCCCTTGCCGGTCCAGTCACCCGCACCGTACGCGGCGCGCAGCTGCTTGCCCGTGTACCCCTTGACGGCGTACGGCACCTTGGAACCGTAGGCGCTCGGCAACGACGACGCGGTCTTCGAGCCGTAGTACGAGGAGAAGGGGCCGGAGTTGCGGAACACGGCGTCCGGCGGCGGCAGCGTCTCGTCGTGGCTCGACTTGTGCGGCGCGTTGTCCAGGCCGGACACGGCGAGGACGGCGTCGCTCAGCCCGGCGGGCACGGAGGCGGTGGAGGCGGGGGCGCGGTAGGTCCGGTTGCCCTTGCGGTAGTTGCGCAGCTGGGTGCCGAACGTCTTCTCGGCGGCGGCGACATCACCGGTGGCCGAGACGTAGTGCCGGTTGGTGCCGGTGACGGTCAGTCCGTTCGACCTCAGCCACTCGCTGACCTGGTCGATCTGCTGCTGAGTGGCTCCGAACCGGGCCTGCGCCCGCTCGGCGCTCAGGTACTTCCCGTACGAGGCGGACCGCGGGTCGGACACGGCGGCGGCGTACGCGGCCAGCCCCTTCGCGTCCCGTCCGGCCAGATGCACCCGGACGCTGACCTTGCCGCTGTCGGACGTGGCCCCCCGGTCGGCCGCGGCGGTCGCCCAGGCGGGCTTGGTGCCCTGCAGTGCGTCCCGCCCGCTCGGCGCGGAGTCCGCGCTGGCGTTCGGTATCCCGAGGGCGAGCGCGCCGGCAAGCAGCGGGAGTGTCGCCGCCATGCTCAGCGCGGCGCGACTTCTCGCGCGGCTGGTTCTCATATAACCCCCTGCGATGTGGGTCTTCGCGTGTGGAGCATGTGCCGGATGATGTGCACATGTAATGCGCCACTCTGGCGAGGAACGCCTCATGTAAGGGGCATGCATTCACCAAGAATCGACCAAGTGAACGCATGTGCAGGGCAGTTCGCAGAGAACGTGCCCAATTGCGCCGACCCGCCGACGGGTGGGCGGGTGGCGCGTACTCCCGCCTCAGGTGCCCTTCGGTTCGTAGCCGAGTCCGGGAGACCTGCTCACGTACGTACAGCCGGTGTACCGGTATCCGGGCTGGATCTTCGAACCGTCCGCGTAGCTCGTCACGCCTGTGCCGGACGAGGCCCCTCGGTGCTTGTACAGGAAGTGGTACTCACCCGCGGGCAGCCGGAGCGTCACCTTCGGGTAGCTCTTCCCCGTGGCCTTGCAGGCCGAGGCGGCCCCGCTCACCCAGGAGTACGACGTGCAACCGCCGCACCCCTTGATGCTGGTCCTTCCCGTCACCGGCCCGGTGTACAGGATCTCGACCCCGTCGGGGGCGTCGTTGCTGATGACGAGCTCCATCCGGCCCCCGCCCGGCGGGCCCGAGGGCGGCAGGTGCTTTCCGGCGGCCGGCCGTTCGGCGGCGATCTCGGCGGCGACGGCGATGTCCCGGGCCCGCGCCCGGCGCTTGTCCTTCTTGTACGTGGCGGCGAACTCCGTCAACGTCTGCCGCGCTTCGTCGAACCGCTTGTCCTCGAACTCCGAGAGCCCACAGGCGTAGACGCCGTTCTCGATGCCGCCGTCGGCCTTTCCGGCCAGCGCCGAGACCGACTTGTCCGGCAGTGCGAGTGCCGTCGCACGGAGCCGGCGCAGTGTGTCCGTGGCCGCGCAGGGATCGTTCCCGTGTACGGCCCCGCTCCGCTCCGAGATCTTCCTGGAGACCGCCGGTCCCACCTTCTTGGCCTGGGCCGATCCGGGGAAGGTGCGCAGCAGCTCGCCCAGCTCCTGGTTCTCCGTGCCGCTCTTCGTGTCGCCCAGCCTGGACACCCCGCACTCGTACAGTGACGTGGCCAGTGGTTCGTCCGGATAGCCGACGAGACCGCCCAGCAGCTTCGGATCGATGGCCTTCGGCACGGTCCGCAGATAGGTCAGCGGCTCGATGGCCTCGCAGTGCTTCTTCAGCCGGTACGGCGACGAGACCGCCCTGTAGTACGTGTCGAGCCGCTTCGGTACGAGCTTCCCGGCCCTCGACCCGGCGTGCTCCTCGCCGAGTTCGCGATAGACGGCGAGCGCGGACCGGTAGTCGTCCCGCGCCGCATCGAAGGACTTGGCCGACGCGGCCTCGACCGACCTGTCCCCCTGGTCCAGCTGGTCGAGCAGCATCCGCTCGACCGCCTCGTCCTGCGCGGAGCCGTAGAACACCACGCCCCCCGCAGGCGCCGCCAGCAGCACCAGGCCGGCTCCCGCCGCCACCATCGGTCGCCACGACCCGCCGACGGTGCGACGCCGTGCGGCCCTCGCCCCGTCCACGGCCGCCAGGACCAGCACGACGAGATACGCGACGACCAGCCCGCTTGCGACCCCGTCGGGATCGGCCGGGAGGGCGGCCAGCAGCAGCGCACCGGTCGCCGCCCAGCAGAGGACCGCCCTGAACCAGCACCGCATCAGCGCGTAGCCGAGGCCGAACCCGCTCAGGTTGAGCAGTCCCACGGCCACGGAGCGAAGAACGCCTCCCGGCGGCGGCGGCCCGACGGTGGGCGGCCGGCTCGGGGGAGGCGGCGAGGGTGGCGAGGCGGACGGAGGCGAAGGGCTCGCCCCTGCCCCGAAGCGCTGATCGTCCCAACTCACGTCGGCCCCCCAACCGTTGAGCTATACGGGCCTCGATCCGCACCCGGTTGGATTACCTTCCACGACGCCCCGAACCGTGTCAATCCGGACCGGTCGTCCGGACGGTCGACGGCCGACGAATCGACCCATATCGAGGCGGTCCGACGCCGCACCCGGTAAAGTGCCCAGTGCCGCGACTGGCGCGTGCCCCGGCAGGGGCGCTCCGTGGAATCGACCACGAGGGAGCGGCACACCCCGGGCCCGCGCCCGCCCGGGGGCGTCATCGCCGGAGAGCCGTCCGCCTGGGCATCCGGGTCCACCGCAGCAATGCGACCGACCCGGGAGGACCCCGTGACCGCAGCCGTACCCCCGCACCCCCGCCACCCCGCCCTGGCGGCGGCCGATCCGGAACTCGCCGCACTGGTGGGGGCCGAGGAGCAGCTCCAGGCCGACACCCTGCGCCTGATCCCCAGTGAGAACTACGTCTCCGCCGCCGTGCTCGAAGCATCCGGCACCGTGCTCCAGAACAAGTATTCCGAGGGCTATCCGGGCAAGCGGTACTACGAGGGCCAGCAGAACATCGACCAGGTGGAGACGCTCGCCGCCGAACGGGCCGAGGCGCTCTTCGCGATGGACCACGCCAATGTGCAGCCGTACTCCGGCTCACCGGCCAACCTCGCCGTGTACCTGGCGTTCCTGAAGCCCGGCGACACCGTGCTCGGCATGTCACTGCCGATGGGCGGCCATCTCACGCACGGCTGGGGCGTCTCCGCCACCGGTACCTGGTTCCGCGGGGTGCAGTACGGCGTACGCCGTGACACCGGCCGCATCGACCTGGACGAGGTACGCGACCTGGCCCTGGCCGAGCGCCCCAGGCTCATCTTCTGCGGCGGTACGGCCGTGCCCCGCACGATCGACTTCGCGGGCTTCGCCGAGATCGCCCGGGAGGTCGGAGCGGTCCTGGTCGCCGATGTCGCCCACATCGCCGGCCTGATCGCGGGAGGCGCCCACCCGTCGCCCGCCCCGTACGCCGACGTGGTCTCCACCACCACCCACAAGACCCTGCGCGGCCCGCGCGGCGCGATGCTGCTGAGCAGGGCGGAACACGCACGCGCCATCGACCGCGCCGTCTTCCCCGGCCTCCAGGGCGGCCCCCACAACCAGACGACGGCGGCGATCGCGGTAGCGCTGAAGGAGGCCGCCCGCCCCGAGTTCAGCGCCTACGCCCACCAGGTGGTCACCAACGCCCGCAGTCTGGGCGAGGAGTTGGCGTCCCGAGGCTTCGACCTGGTCTCCGGCGGCACGGACAACCACCTCCTGCTGATCGACCTGACCTCGCGCGGCGTCCCCGGCAAGATCGCGGCCAAGGCCCTGGACCGGGCAGGCATCGTCGTCAACCACAACACCGTCCCCTACGACCCCCGCAAGCCCTTCGACCCCTCCGGTATCCGCATCGGCACCCCGGCCCTGACCTCCCGGGGCGTCCCGGCCTCGGAGATGGCCACGATCGCGGAGTGGATCACCCGCGTGGTCGAGGCGGCGCGCACCGACGACGAGGCCACGGTCGAGAAGGTGCGCACGGAGGTGAAGGCCCTGATGGACGGCTACCCGGCACCGGGGTTGCCGGTGGGCTGACGGACGCGGGTGCACCGGCCGGGGCGGTGACCTCGGCTACGGGTTACCCGAGGTCCCGGACGAAGGCCTGCCAGGCGTCCCGCCCGAACCCGATCACGGGCCCGGCGGGACGCTTGCTGTCGCGGACGGGGACGAGGTGGGGGAGGTTGTCGGCGACCTCGACGCAGTCGCCCTGACCGCCGCTGTAGCTGCTCGTGCGCCACGCCGCCTCGGTCATGTCGGGCGCTGTGCCTATGGCAGGGGTCATTGCTGATGCTCCTTGGCAATGCGATGGATCAAGGCGAGCGACTCGGTCTGCGGCAGTGCCGCCGTGCGCGCGTCGTCGAAGAGTGCGCGGTAGCGGGCTACATCGGGCTCCCGTTCCGTCCAGATGTTGCCCGTCGGTGTCTCCGACAACGCCAGGTCGAGGGACGAGACCTGCGGAAAGCTGAGCAGCAGGTACGGGCCGAACATACCTGAGTGCGCGCCGCGTTCGAACGGCAGGACCTGGACGGTGACGTTCGGCAGATCGGCCATGACGGCCAGGTGTTCCAGTTGGGCGCGCATCACAGCAGCCCCTCCCACCCGCTGCCGCAGCACCGCTTCGGCAACCACTGCCCACAGCTCCATGGGGGTGTCGTCGGTGAGCCGCCGCTGCCTGGCGAGTCGCACCTCCACGAATTGGTCGATCTCCTGGGGTGTCTGCCAGGCCCGTGAAGCCACTGTCACCGCACGTCCGTACTCAGCGGTCTGGAGAAGCCCCGGCACCAGTTGTACCTGGTACGTGCGAATGCGGTCGCAGATCGCTTCCATCTCGATCTGGTCCCGATAGGTATCGCTGAGCACATCCGCGTACTGGTGCCACCAGCCGTCGCGACGGCGTCGGTTGGCCCTGCGCGCCAGGGCCTCCAAGCGTTCACGAGCGGCCTGTTCCGTCACCTCGTAGACCTGCATCAGCGCGACGAGATCAGGCGTTCGGACGGGAACGTGGCCATTCTCTATGCGGCTGATCTTGCCCTTGGTGCAGTCCAGGGCCTCCGCCGCGATCGCAGTGGTGAGGCCTGCGGCTTCACGGAATCGCCGGAGTTCATCGCCGAGTTGTCGCCCGAGCACAGTGGACGGTTTCACGTATGGCATAGCTCTCTCCTACCAGAGCCCGGAGGGATGCTTCCTCTTGTTCTCCCGAAAGGATGAATTGTTCTCTGGATATCGATTCAACGTTGCGCGAGTAGCTGTTTCTCGACACGCTCGTGCTGCCTGGAAGGTGAAGTCCCGCCATTGCCGGGCCTCTTGAATCACGACTGCCTATCTCCCGGGAGAGCCATGTCGCAACCTGCCCTCCAAGAAGCCGCCATGCGGCTGCCGCATCACCGCAGCAGCGTCCCCCGGGCCCGAGCCGCTCTGCGTGCCAGACTCGGCGAGTGGCGGGCCCGGCAAGACGTCGGTGAGACAGGCGAGTTGGTGCTCTCGGAGCTGGTGACCAACGCTGTCCGCGTGCCCGTCCCCGCCGACCGGATGGTCGGCGTACGCATCATCTGCCGGGAACGTGGCGCCCTGCTGCGGCTGGAGGTGAGCGACGCGGGGGAGGGGCGCCCGGAGGTACGGCGCCCCGGTGTACTCGAAACGACCGGTCGCGGACTTCAACTCGTCGACGCGCTGGCGGACCGGTGGGGCGTGGAGGAGCGGCGGCCCGGCATCGGGAAGACGGTATGGGCGGAGCTGCTGGCCCCGGGCACCGTTCTCGTGCCCACGCCCTCGGAGAGGGAGATCGCGGCGGTGAACGTCCGGCCGGGGCAGACGGTACGGGTGTGGGGCGTCTGGCACACCGCTCGCAGTGTGCGCAGCGAGCGGTACGCCTCCGGTGGTCTCGCCGTCGTCATCGGTCCGGACGAGGGCCCGGCCCTCCGGCTGCCCGCGGCGGAGCCGGTGACGGTGCGGACCGGCGACGAGGCGGCGCCCCGGATCGGCCCGGTGCCCCCGTGCTGAGTAAGTGGTGGAGCGGGCTCCGTCACGGCAAGGCGCACCGCTCCGGACCGCGCTTCACCGGAACCCTGCTCCTGCTGGCTGCCGGGGAGCTGGTGGTGATCGGCGAGAGGGGCCGGCCGACGGCAGGACCGCTGTCCCGGCAGCCCGCCGTGCTGGTCGCGCGACCCACGGCGCGGCGACCGGGACGCGGATCCCTGCGGGGCCGTATCCGCGTCCGCCCGGACTTCGACGACGTACCGGCCGATCTGACGGACGCCGTGGGGATGCGCTGATGCGACTTCTGCTCGACACGCTCGTGGTCATGTGGTGGCTCGACGATTCACCACAGCTGTCCGAGGAGGTCAAGAACCTCCTGGATGCCGGGCCCGCCGTGCACGTCAGCGCCGTGTCACCGTGGGAGATCACTGTCAAGCAGTACCTCGGCACCTTCGAGGGACCGGCCGACCTGGCGGAACTCGTGCGTGACCTCCCCTTCACGGGTCTGCCCGTCACTGCCGCCCACGGGGTACGGGCGGGCCGCCTGCCGATGCTGCATACGGACCCCTTCGACCGGATACTCGTCGCGCAGGCCCAGGCCGAGGACATGGTCCTGGTCACCCGGAACAGCTGGATTCCGCAGTACGACGTCCGGGTCCTGCCGGTCTGAAACCGGCAGCACGTCGGCGGAGCATGCGCCGCCTGGATGAACTCCTGACCGAGCGGAGAAGCCGTGATCCCACATCGACGGTGCCGTGCATGACCGACTGATCACCGCCCGCACGGCTCCACGCCTATGCTCACGGCATGGAGCAGAGCGAAGTGGTGAAGCGCGTGGTGGGCATCCTCACGGAGGCGGGCGAGATCCGTCGGCTCCTCGAAGAGAACGTCGACCGCGACGACGTGCAGACCGATTCGAGCGTGGTGACCGCGCTCCTGAACGAGACGATGCCCCGGATCACGATCCCCGAGGACGCCTCGATCGAAGAGGTCGCGACGATCGTCGGCCGGGAGGTCGGGGGCGCGGTGGAGCAGCTGGTCGGCGCGTTCACCCTGGCCTTCGCGATGCTGGCCCAGGTGCACGACTCCGGACAGACGGACGTGACCTCCGCCGACGTACTGCAGGACCTGGCACTGCGAGCGGAGCAGATCGGCTCCGGCGGCCCGGAGGACATGGACCCGTAGACCACACGACCCGAGCCGACCGACGGCCGCTCGTCCGCCGGTCCGGTACTCCACCCACAAGTGCCGTGAGGGTATCGGCGCACCACTGCATCAGACTGCGGTATGCCGTCCTCCGTGCCCACAGGCGTTCGTGCGGCCTCCCGGGGCCTCGCGCTTCCCGGCGGGGTCACAGGCCGTGCTGGTCGAGCAGCCGCATCAGATTCCGCTTGCGCTTGTGGGCGGCTCGCAGGGCAGCGACGTGTGACATGAACTCGTCCTCGGTGCCCAGGTGGCGGTGGCAGTCGCGGATGCTCAAAAGCAGGCTCGTCAGTTGCTCGCAGACCGTGTTGCCGGTCTGCTTCGTGAGAGGTTCGGCGTGCCGCCGGGAGCGTCGTCCCCCGTTACTCGCACGCCTGCGGGCCCGGCTCCGATCGTATCCGGCTGCGGGGGCCGTGCGGCGGGGTGGGCGGGAGAGATGACGAGATACAGGAGGCGGCGTCCCCTGCCACCACCACATGCCCCCGCAGGCTACGGAGCCTTGCTCGCGGGAGGGGGCGTCATGGACGGTTCGATGGTCGATCGGATGTAGATCCGCGTGGTGCCGGGCTCGAACTCGTGGGTGAAGAGGTCGACGCAGCGCTGGAGATACTTGCCTTCCGGGGTCGTGAGTTCATCGGGGCACAGGCTGATCTTCCGCAGCCCTTCGACGAACGTCTCCGGCTCGGGCAGCCCGAGGTGGCCGAAGGCAGCCACAGGACGGTAGTCCTTCTCCTCGGGATGGAAGTTCCCGATCATCTTGGTGTCGTTCCGGATGAGCCGGCCGGTGTACGTCTCCGCTTCGTCGCTAGGGAGGACAAAGGACAGCAGGCCGGTGTCGTGGCGCTGCCCGGTTTTGTACCCCGCACGACGGTCCGATGCCGCCTCCGGAATGCGGATGCCGAGCTGGCCGCTCATCCAGGCAGGCGTGGCTCCGTCCTCCCAGCAGCAGGTCATCTCCTGGTCCGACAGGTCCGACGACACGTCGTCGGCGATGTAGGAGACCACGCCGATCGTGGTGGCGACGCAGGCGAGAAGCACCAGAACGACGATGACTGCGACCGGCACACGACGGCGGCGCACGGGCTGCTCGTCGGCAGCGATCTTGCTGGAGCTCTCCATCGGTGGACCTCTACCGCCCTTCCTGCTGCTCACGACCGGGATCCGTGCGGTCGCCCTTGCGCCCGGGCTCGTCCGGCTGCGGCAGAGGATCGTGGTTCGGGGCGGATCCGCCCAGATCGTAGTGCTTGACGGAACTGCTGCCCGCCATGTCGAATTCCTGGGCGATGCCCGTGGTGTGGAGGCGGGCCATCTGACCGTCCGGAATGCTCATGTCGCTGCCCCCGGGGAGGTCGATGGTCACCCCCTTGCTCTGGTCCCAGTTGTAGCGGTCCCACGCGTTGGCCTGATAGTCGAGACCGACCTTGGGCTGGCCACTCGCATCCGGCACGACGGTGACTACTCCGGTCACATTCGACCTGGTGGAACCGACCGCGTAGAACCAGTTCTCGTCGACGTCCTTGGTGAAACTGAAGTCCCGGTTACCGGATTCCACCGGTATCGAGACCGGCTGTCCGCCGTTCCTCCTGAACTCCGCGAGTGCCTGCTCGCGCCATGCGTCCTGGTGCTCCCTGATGCCGTCCTCGATGTGTGTACGGAAGCCGGGTACGTCCGACATCATCTTGTCGATGGGCAGCTCCATGTCCGTCCCACTGTTCCCCAGGTAATGCGCCATGTGCCGTGCAGCGTCGTTGTCGCCCGTCCAGTCGGCCGCCTCGGCGATCAGATTCATCTTCTCCCGGGTCCTGCGCTCCTCCGCTCCCGGTTCCTCGGCGCCGTGGGGCCCGGAACCCCGGTCGGGAGCGGCTTGTTTGATGGATGGAGCGAGCAGTCCTGCGGCGAGAAGGTCGTCCTTGTGCCCGGTCCACAACTCCGCACGGGCCTGCGGGCTCAGCGACGACCAGAGCCGCCGCAGCTCAGCCCGCTGCGCTGTGTTCGCGTCGTCACCGAGCGAGGCCAGCTTCGTGGCACGGGGCAGCTGGTCCTCGTCCAGCGAGGTATACGTCGCGTGCCCCGCGTTGTGCGGGTCGCCGCCATGGCTTCTCTTCAGGGCGCGGGTGACAGCCGCATCGATCTCCGCCGCGTGGGACACAAGTCCCGTGAGCGTGTCGGCATACCACTGCATCAGGTCCTTGGTCCGCTGGGAGGTCCCGTCCACGCCACAGAATGCCTCCGTGACCTTCACCGTGCCGTGGGGGCCATCAGTCACCAGCAGCCCCGGATCCGGGCCTGCCTGCCTGGTGGGGTCGCCCTTGCGAGCTTCCGCGGACAGCTCCTTGGCTCGCTTCTGGATATGCGTCAGTTCACCGTGCGCATCCTGGAGGACAGCCGCGATGCTCTGGGCCTCCAGGTGCAGATCCGCGACTTCCTTGGCTGTCTTGCGGACAAATTCCTTCGTGACTGCGGCATTGAGGCCCGCCCAGTCAGCTCCGTCGGACAGTTGTAGGAGACCGCTGTAGACCTCGGTTCTCAGCTTCTCCAGACCGGTCGCTGTCGACGTCCAGTCATCGGCCGCCGCACTCAGCTTCCCTAGATCCACTTCGATGAGATCCGTGTATGAGAACGCCCCCATGTATCTCCGCCCCCCCCGCTCACTTCACATACTTCAATATCTCCGACACCGGGACGGGCGAGCCATCTCTTCGCCTGAGAGCGGCGGCGATCTCAACATCGTCGTTGGCGTGCATCTTCTTCGAATAATCCAAGTGGTTGGAGATGTGCGCGCACATCTGCAGGACCGTCTTCACCTGCGAACTCCAGACCTCGAGGGTGGTGTACAACTCACCGCCCGCGCTGAAGTTCCGGCCCCGCAACTCCGCGGCCGCCCGGGCAGTCGTCCCCGCGCCATTCTTGTCGATCCCAGCGCCTGCGAGGTCGGCGCGCTTCTGCAGCTCGCCATGGATCCGAAAGGCTTCATTGCCGACCGCACCGAGATCGTCCTGGTGAACCACCAGGTCGGCATTGCCCCCGGACGCTGTGCCGTCAGGCTGGGGTCCAGTCGTGTTGAGCCTCATCTGTGCGGAATGCCGATCCTGCGCATCCGCCTTGAGCCGTGCCCACTCGTCGTCGAACGTCATGAGTTCCCCGCCCCGAGCTGGTGCCAACACCCCACCCTAGCAACGAGGTTGCGGCGCAATCACCAGGCGTCACCGTTGTCCGGTAGAAGCAGGTGATGCTACGGGTAGTCCCGGAAGCGTCCGGGACCACCCGCGCGTGGCCATCCGGGGTCAGATCAGCTCACTGACGAACGCGTGCCAGGCGCTGTGGCCGAAGGTGATGACGGGGCCGGCAGGACGCTTGCTATCACGGACGGTGACGAGGTGGGGGAGGTTGTTGGCGACCTCGACACACTCGTTATTGCCACCGCTGTATGTGCTGGTGCGCCACCTTGCGCCCGACAGGTCCGGCGTGCTGCGGTGTGCCAGAGTACGTAAACCCACACTCGCAGCGTGAACCCTGTGTCCACATTCCGGGGGCGCCTCACTCACTGGCAAGCTCCACCTGCGTGCCAGAGCCGCGTATGCGGAGAACGGGATCCTTAACAGGCTGCACGACAGGCTCTTGGACAGCTTCCTCGACGGAGCACCCGGCATCGAAAGTGCGTACTAATACCCCTGAGGCGAGCCTGGCCCGAGTGTTGTGCCACAGAGACGTATGCGTGTCCGTATGCCGGGCTCCGCCATGGCGGAGCACCCCAGCCTTCCGAGACATGAAAAAGACCCTCTGCTCAGTGTTCCCACTGGTCAGAAGGTCTTTTTGGCACTTCCTGCGAAGTGCCCTCGGCAGGATTCGAACCTGCGCACACGGCTCCGGAGGCCGATGCTCTATCCCCTGAGCTACGAGGGCGTATCGCTGTGTTGCTCGGCGACGGGTGAAACACTACCAGCTTCCGCGGGGTGTCCGTGAACAGGTATTTCCGGGCTGCCGGAGGTGGTGGCGCGGGTCCCGCGGAGGGGGTGTGCGGTGCGGTTCGGATGCATCCGGCCACCTCTTCACGCCACTCGTCCGGGGTCGGAAATGGGCAAAACCCGGACGCAGCCCCTACGGCCCGCCTACTCTCGGAGTGTGTCAGGGGCTTGTGGCCGCGTGCTTGTTGTCGACGACAACAAGGTCATCCGGCAGTTGATCAGGGTCAATCTTGAGCTTGAGGGCTTCGAGGTCGTGACCGCGGCCGATGGTGTCGAGTGTCTGGATCTGGTTCATCAGGTCCGTCCCGATGTGATCACGCTCGATGTCGTCATGCCCAGGCTGGACGGTCTGCAGACCGTCACCAGATTGCGCTCCGATCCACGGACCAGACATCTGCCCGTGGCGATCATCAGTGCCTGCACGCCCTTCGAGGTGGACAGCGCGGTCGCCGTGGGGGTCGACGCCTTCCTGGCGAAGCCCTTCGAGCCGAGCGAGCTGGTGCGGCTCGTACGGCAGTTGATGGACAGGGAGGACCCGCCGTCGCTCGACGGCAGGCACGGTGCCGGGAAGGCGGAGAGCGCCGCAGGGTGACCGCATGGCGAAACCGGGTCGCGGGGTGCCCCCCTTCCTCCCATACGCTTGTCCTGTGACCCCTGCCGATCTCTCCAGGACCGTGCTGCACGCTGTGCGCCGCGCGGTCGACGAGGACGCCTTGCGTGCGCCCGTGCCCGCGCGCGTGCGGGTGGAGCGGACCCGGCCCGGCGGGCGTGGGGACTACGCCTGTGCCGTCGCCCTCCAGCTGGCCAGGCCCGCCGCGCTGCCGGCCAGGGAAGTGGCCGAGATCCTCCGGGCGCGGGTGCACGGGGCGCCGGGGATCGGCGGCGTCGAGGTCACCGGACCCGGGTTCCTGAACTTCACCCTGCTCGACGGCGCCGACCGGCTGGGCGCGCTCGTCCGGGCCGTCGGCGAACGGGGCGCGGAGTACGGACACGGGGGCGACCTCGCCGGCGCCACCGTCTCCTTCGCACCCGCCGACGAACTGCGCGCCCGCGTCGTCACCGAGACCGTGGAGCGGCTGCTCCGGGCCCAGGGTGCGGAGGTCGGGGAGCGTACGGCCGGCGGCGAGGCGCTGCATGTGGTGGCCGTGCCCGCCTCCGACCGCGATCTCTTCGCGCGGCTCGGGAGCGATGCCGCGCGCTGGGGGCTGCTGCGGGCCGCCCCGCACGACCGGCCCCGGTGCACCGGGAGCGACGAGCTGCTCGTGCAGGGGGAGAGCAATCCGCTGTTCCGGGTGCGGTACGCCTACGCCCGGACCCGCGCCCTGAGCCGGAACGCCGAACAGCTCGGGTTCCGCTCCGCGTACGAGGAGAGCGTGGACGCGCCCGTGCTCGGGGCGCTCCTCGCCGACCATCCCGGTGTGCTCGCCGCAGCCGCCCGCCACCGTGAGCCCGACCGGGTCGCCCGGCAGCTGGAAGCGGTCGCCCAGGCCTTCTTCGACTTCCGCGACAGCGCCTCGCCGCTGCCCGTCGGTGACGAGAAACCCTCGGCCGCCCACCGTTCCCGGCTCGCTCTCGCCGAAGCCGCCGGGACGGTGCTGGCAGGCGGCCTGTCCCTGCTCGGCATCAGCGCACCCGAAGTCCTCTGAGAGACCCGAGAGAGCAGAGCAACACGATGAGCCGATCCGCACACCCCGCCGGGCCCCGTCACGCCGATGTGTTGACGGAAGGGCACTACACGGCCCCGCCCGCCGATCTCAACGTCCTGGACGAGAAGGTCTGGGCCCGTACCGTCACCCGTGACGAGCACGGCGCGGTCACCGTCGGCGGGATCGAAGTGACGCGACTGGCCGAGGAGTTCGGCACCCCGGCCTACTTCCTCGACGAGAGCGACTTCCGGGCCCGCTGCCGGGCCTGGGCCGAAGCCTTCGGACGGGACGCCGATGTGTTCTACGCCGGAAAGGCGTTCCTTTCGCGGGCCGTCGTGCGCTGGCTCAAGGAGGAGGGGCTCAACCTCGACGTCTGCTCCGGGGGAGAGCTGACCTGCGCGCTGGACGCCGGGATGCCCGCCGAGCGCATCGCCTTCCACGGCAACAACAAGACCGTCGAGGAGATCGAGCGGGCGGTCACCGTCGGCGTCGGACGGATCGTGCTCGACTCCTTCCAGGAGATCGCCCGGGTCGCGCACGTCGCGCAGCGGCTCGGCAAGCGGCAGCGCGTACAGATCCGGGTGACCGTCGGCGTCGAGGCGCACACCCACGAGTTCATCGCCACCGCGCACGAGGACCAGAAGTTCGGGATCGCGCTGGCCGACGGCCAGGCCGCCGAGGCGGTGCGCCGGGCGCTCACCCTCGACGGGCTCGAACTGATCGGCATCCACTCGCACATCGGCTCGCAGATCTTCGACATGGCCGGTTTCGAGGTCTCCGCCCGGCGCGTGGTGCAGCTGCTCGCCGAGGTGCGTGACGAGCACGGGGTCGAGCTGCCCGAGATCGACCTGGGCGGCGGGCTGGGCATCGCCTACACCTCCGAGGACGACCCGCGCGAGCCGCACGAGATCGCCAAGGCGCTCGGCGACATCGTGACCCGCGAGTGCGAGGCGGCCGGGCTCGCCACCCCGCGGATCTCCGTCGAGCCGGGCCGCGCCATCGTCGGCCCGACCGCGTTCACGCTGTACGAGGTCGGCACGATCAAGCCCCTGGAGGGGCTGCGTACGTACGTCAGCGTCGACGGCGGCATGTCGGACAACATCCGCACCGCGCTGTACGACGCCGAGTACAGCGTCGCGCTCGTCTCGCGCACCTCCGACGCCGAGCCGATGCTCGTCCGCGTCGTCGGCAAGCACTGCGAGAGCGGCGACATCGTGGTCAAGGACGCCTTCCTGCCGTCCGACCTGGCCCCCGGCGACCTGATCGCCGTGCCCGCCACCGGTGCCTACTGCCGCTCGATGGCGAGCAACTACAACCACGCCCTGCGCCCGCCCGTCGTCGCCGTGCGCGACGGAGAGGCGCGTGTCATCGTCAGGCGCGAGACGGAGGAAGATCTCCTGCGTCTCGATGTCGGCTGATGCTGTTTTTCCCGGGGGACACCCCCGGTCCCCTGTAGATGTCTCAGGATCCGGACGGGTGGCAGGAACGCTCGTCCGGTGAGTGAGACTGGTCCGTACAACAGATGTAAAGGAAACGAGGTCGGATGATGCGTACGCGTCCGCTGAAGGTGGCGCTGCTGGGCTGTGGAGTGGTCGGCTCAGAGGTGGCGCGCATCATGACGACGCAGGCCGCCGACCTCGCCGCGCGCATCGGCGCGCCGGTCGAGCTCGCCGGTGTCGCCGTGCGCCGACCTTCCAAAGTACGCGAGGGCATCGATCCCGCACTGATCACCACCGATGCGACAGCCCTGGTCAAACGCGGCGACATCGACGTCGTCATCGAGGTCATCGGGGGCATCGAGCCCGCCCGTACGCTCATCACCGCCGCCTTCGAGCACGGCGCGAGCGTCGTCTCCGCCAACAAGGCGCTGCTGGCCGAGGACGGCGCCGCACTGCACGCCGCCGCCGAGCAGCACGGCCGGGACCTCTACTACGAGGCCGCCGTGGCCGGCGCCATCCCGCTCGTACGGCCGCTGCGCGAGTCCCTGGCCGGTGACAAGGTCAACCGGGTCCTCGGCATCGTGAACGGCACCACCAACTTCATCCTCGACCGGATGGACACGAGCGGAGCCGGATACTCCGAGGCGCTCGACGAGGCCACCGCCCTCGGATACGCCGAGGCCGACCCGACCGCCGACGTCGAGGGCTTCGACGCCGCCGCCAAGGCCGCGATCCTCGCCGGGATCGCCTTCCACACCCGGGTCAGGATCGGTGATGTGCACCGCGAGGGCATCACCGAGGTCACCGCCGCCGACATCGTCTCCGCCCGCCGCATGGGCTGCACCGTCAAGCTCCTCGCCATCTGCGAGCGCGCCGCCGACGGGCAGTCCGTCACCGCGCGCGTGCACCCCGCGATGATTCCGCTGAGCCACCCGCTGGCCTCCGTCCGCGAGGCGTACAATGCGGTCTTCGTCGAGGCCGAGGCGGCCGGCCAGCTGATGTTCTACGGTCCCGGCGCCGGTGGCTCGCCGACCGCCTCCGCGGTCCTCGGCGACCTCGTCGCGGTCTGCCGCAACAAACTCAACGAGGCCACCGGCCCCGGCGAGTCCGCGTACACGCGCCTGCCGGTCAGCCCCATGGGCGAGGTCGTCACGCGGTACCACATCAGCCTCGACGTGGCCGACAAGCCTGGCGTGCTCGCCCAGGTCGCGACGGTCTTCGCCGAACAGGGCGTATCGATCGATACCGTCCGCCAGCAAAGCAGAAATTCAGGCAGCGGCGACGAAGTCGCCATCGAGCAGGGTGGCGGCGGGCGATGGGCGGGCGGAGGCGGCGAGGCCTCTCTCGTCGTCGTCACCCACCGCGCGCCCGACGCCGCCCTCTCGGCGACCGTCGAGGCGCTGCGCAAGCTCGACACCGTGCGCGGTGTCGCCAGCATCATGCGTGTTGAAGGGGAGTAAGGACCCATGACCAGCAAGGGCACCCACCAGTGGCGCGGCATCATCGAGGAGTACCGGGACCGCCTTCCGGTCACGAGCGCGACGCCGATCGTCACGCTCCGTGAGGGCGGTACGCCGCTCGTCCCCGCTCAGGTCCTCTCCGAGCGCACGGGCTGCGAGGTGCACCTCAAGGTCGAGGGCGCCAACCCCACCGGGTCCTTCAAGGACCGCGGTATGACGATGGCGATCACCCGGGCCAAGGAGGAGGGCGCACAGGCCGTCATCTGTGCCTCCACCGGCAACACCTCGGCCTCCGCCGCCGCGTACGCGGTGCGGGCCGGCATGGTGTGCGCCGTCCTCGTGCCGCAGGGCAAGATCGCGCTCGGCAAGATGGGGCAGGCGCTCGTGCACGGCGCCAAGATCCTCCAGGTCGACGGCAATTTCGACGACTGTCTGACCCTGGCCCGCTCGCTCTCGGACAACTACCCGGTGGCGCTGGTCAATTCGGTCAACCCGGTCCGCATCGAGGGTCAGAAGACCGCCGCGTTCGAGATCGTCGACGCGCTCGGCGACGCACCGGACATCCACGTCCTCCCGGTCGGTAACGCGGGCAACATCACCGCGTACTGGAAGGGTTACAAGGAGTACGCGGGGGACGGCATGTCCACGCACACCCCGCGCATGTGGGGCTTCCAGGCCTCCGGCTCCGCGCCCATCGTCCGCGGCGAGATCGTCAAGGACCCGTCGACCATCGCCACCGCGATCCGGATCGGCAACCCGGCGTCCTGGCAGTACGCACTGAACGCCCGGGATGAATCGGGCGGTTTCATCGACGAGGTGACGGACCGCCAGATTCTGGCCGCCTACCGGCTGTTGGCCTCCCAGGAGGGTGTCTTCGTCGAGCCCGCCTCGGCCGCGTCCGTCGCCGGTCTGTTGAAGGCCGCCGAAGAGGGCAAGGTCGACCCCGGCCAGAAGATCGTGTGCACGGTCACCGGCAACGGGCTCAAGGACCCCGACTGGGCCGTCGCGGGTGCTCCGCAGCCGGTCACGGTCCCGGTGGACGCGGCCACCGCCGCCGAGAAGCTGGGCCTCGCGTAAGTCCCCGGACCCCTCGACGACCACCCGCTTCAGCTGCCGGCGGGAGCCCGGCCCGCCCCTCCGGGCGCCCGGCCCACCGTCGGACGGGGATCCCGGTAAGAACCCAGCTCAACCGCCCCTTTTCGGGGCGGAGAGCGCATAGGAGGCGGGCGACACGCATCGTGCGCCTCCTGTGCGCCCTATGTCGCCACAGAACCTTCCTTCGATAAGCTGTACCCAACCCGCCCCGCCGCATCTGCCGCGGTGCAAGGGCCGTTGTGGCCGTCGGTTTCCCCGGAATCCCACTCCCCGTCGCCACGACCTCCGCCACTGTCGAGAAATCACTCCACCACCCCCGCTGCCTCACAAGGAGAGTCCTCCAACCGATGGCCGGTCCTGCCTTCCGAGCCGCCGCCGTCCGGGTGCGCGTCCCCGCGACCAGCGCCAACCTGGGCCCGGGTTTCGACGCCTTCGGCCTCTCGCTGGGGCTGTACGACGACGTCGTCGTCCGCGTAGCCGACTCCGGACTGCACATCGATATCGCCGGTGAGGGCGCCGACACGCTGCCCCGCGACGAGAGCCACCTTCTCGTACGCTCCTTGCGTACCGCCTTCGACCTGCTCGGCGGGCAGCCCCGCGGGCTGGAGATCGTCTGCGCCAACCGCATCCCGCACGGGCGCGGCCTGGGTTCCTCCTCCGCCGCCATCTGTGCCGGCATCGTCGCCGCCCGCGCCGTGACGACCGGTGGTGACGCCCGGCTCGACGACGCCGCGCTGCTGGAACTCGCCACCGAGATCGAGGGCCACCCCGACAATGTCGCGGCCTGCCTGCTCGGCGGCTTCACACTCGCCTGGATGGACGGCGGATCGGCCCACGCGATCAGGATGGATCCCGCAGATTCCATCGTTCCGGTGGTTTTCGTCCCCGGCAAGCCGGTCCTGACCGAGACCGCCCGCGGGCTGCTGCCGCGCTCGGTCCCGCATGTCGACGCCGCCTTCAACGCCGGCCGTGCCGCGCTGCTCGTCGAGGCCCTGACCAGGCGCCCCGAGCTGCTGCTCACCGCCACCGAGGACCGGCTGCACCAGGAGTACCGCGCCCCCGCGATGCCGCAGAGCGTGGAACTCGTGAACCGACTGCGTGCCGATGGCGTGCCCGCGGTCATCTCCGGTGCCGGGCCGACCGTGCTCGCACTGGCCGAGGACGGTGCGGCCGACAAGGTCGCACGGCTGGCGGGCGAGGGATGGGCGGCCAATCGGCTCATGCTCGACGCCCCGGGCGCGAGCGTGCTGCCGCTCGCCCCGTAGCCGAGAAGTGATTGCCGGTGAGTGAGAGGGGGAATGTTTGTTGGAGCCGGTAGTGTTAACCTCAAGTCTGCAACCGACGTCTATGTGGCGCGTTGCTTCGTGTCCCTTTCCGGGACCACATTTCTTCCGGGAGCCTCCCCAACTGCCTGAGCAGCCTGCCTGAGCAGTTTCGTGCACGCTCCGGAACCGGCACGACACCCCTCGCTTGTCCAGGAGTGGGCCGAGCAGGGGGATGCTCGCGCCGGACCCTTGCACACCTTCATCTCTCCGCCGTACCCGGCGGACCACCGCCCCGGCACGGTCCGCAAAAAGACCGCAGTCGGACAGCACAACCGGTCGCCGAGCCAGAAGGCCGACGTCCGCTCCAGGGAAGGACCCTTCGTGAGCGACACCACCGATCTGATGGGCGTGACTGCCGACAAGAGCGTCGACAGCGCCGCGCCCGCCGAAGGTGCTGCCACTGGCACCACCGCACGGCGCCGCCGCTCCGGCACCGGCCTTGACGGCATGGTCCTGGCCGAGCTGCAGCAGGTCGCGTCCGGCCTCGGCATCAAGGGCACTGCGCGGATGCGCAAGGGCCAGCTGATCGAGGTCATCAAGGAGGCGCAGGCCGGTAACACCGCCGCGCCCAAGGCCGCCGCGCCCGCCGCGGATGCCGAGACCAAGCCGAAGCGCCGGGCCACCTCCAAGGCGCGCACCGGGGACGAGTCCGCGGCCGCCGCGCCCGCCGAGAAGGCCGCGGCCAAGCAGCAGATCGACATCCCCGGCCAGCCGGCCAGCGATGACCAGCCCACCGGCGAGCGCCGTCGGCGCCGTGCGACCGCTCAGGCGGGCAGCCCGGAGAGCAAGGCGGAGGGCAAGCCCGCCACCGAGGCCAAGGCGGAGGCGCCGGCCGAGCCGAAGGGCGAAGAGCGAGCCGACGCGAAGGCCGAAGCCGCCGCGGACACGGCCGAGGGCCGCCGGGGCGACCGTCAGGACCGCGGACAGCGCGGCGACCGGGGCGACCGCCAGGAGCGCGGCGAGCGCGGGGAGCGCCGCGACCGCCAGCGCGACCGCCGTGGCAAGGGTGACGAGCAGGGCGGCCAGCGCCAGCAGCGCCAGGGCCAGCAGGGCGGCGGACCGCAGGGCGGTGCACCGCAGGGCGGCGGACCGCAGGACGACGGTTACGACGACGAGGCGGGCGGTCGCCGCGGTCGCCGTGGCCGCTACCGCGACCGTCGTGGCCGTCGTGGCCGCGAGGACTTCGCCAACGAGGTCCCCGTCTCCGACGACGACGTCCTGATCCCCGTCGCGGGCATCCTGGACATCCTCGACAACTACGCGTTCATCCGGACCTCCGGCTACCTGCCGGGCCCGAACGACGTGTACGTCTCGCTCGCCCAGGTCCGCAAGAACGGCCTGCGCAAGGGTGACCACGTCACCGGCGCGGTGCGTCAGCCCAAGGACGGCGAGCGGCGCGAGAAGTTCAACGCCCTGGTCCGCCTCGACTCGGTCAACGGCATGGCGCCCGAATCCGGACGTGGCCGCCCGGAGTTCCAGAAGCTGACCCCGCTCTACCCGCAGGACCGGCTCCGCCTGGAGACCGACTCCAACGTCCTGACGACGCGGATCATCGACCTGGTCGCACCGATCGGCAAGGGCCAGCGAGGCCTGATCGTGGCCCCGCCGAAGACCGGTAAGACCATGATCCTGCAGGCGATCGCCAACGCGATCACGGTCAACAGCCCCGAGTGCCACCTGATGGTCGTCCTGGTCGACGAGCGTCCGGAAGAGGTCACCGACATGCAGCGGTCGGTGAAGGGCGAGGTCATCTCCTCGACCTTCGACCGTCCCGCCGAGGACCACACCACCGTCGCCGAGCTGGCCATCGAGCGCGCCAAGCGTCTCGTCGAGCTGGGTCACGACGTGGTCGTCCTGCTGGACTCCATCACCCGCCTGGGCCGTGCGTACAACCTCGCGGCCCCCGCCTCCGGACGCATCCTGTCCGGTGGTGTCGACTCGACCGCGCTCTACCCGCCGAAGCGCTTCTTCGGTGCCGCGCGCAACATCGAGGACGGCGGTTCGCTGACCATCCTGGCCACCGCGCTGGTCGAGACCGGTTCGCGCATGGACGAGGTGATCTTCGAGGAGTTCAAGGGCACCGGCAACATGGAGCTCAAGCTCGACCGGAAGCTCTCGGACAAGCGCATCTTCCCGGCGGTGGACGTCGACGCGTCCAGCACCCGCAAGGAAGAAATCCTGCTCGGCAGCGACGAGTTGGCCATCGTCTGGAAGCTCCGCCGGGTGCTGCACGCGCTCGACCAGCAGCAGGCGATCGAGCTCCTCCTGGACCGGATGAAGAAGACCCAGTCCAACGCGGAGTTCCTGCTCCAGATCCAGAAGACGACGCCGGCCCCGGGCAACGGCAACGACTGACGTCGCACCCGGACCGGCCGAACGACAGAGGCCGGACAACAGGGCCGAACAACAGGGCCGCCCCCGTCACTCCGGTGACGGGGGCGGCCCTGTGTCGTGGCGTCCGCGCATGTGACGGAGCCGATCCGGCCTTTTCGGCCGATCCGAGACCTTCGCCACATGACGGTCGCGGCAGCGGCTGCCGCCGTGATGCCTGTACAGGGCAAGAAACCGCAGGTGAGCGCGGGATCACCAGCTGTTCGTCAAGGCTCCGCGTCCCTTTTGTCCTCACATGGAGGTGGCAGGTCGCTGTGCAACCCTTCTTCGTACCGCGACGTCGTATGAAGTGGCGACAAGTCGCCCAAGGCGACGACTCGGTGCCCGAACACCGCTGCAGGGGGTAGCCGGGAGAACCTGACGACCGAAGGAGACGGATGACCGAGCAGAGCGGGAGCGGCGGCCGAATACGTCCCACCGGCAAACGCCGGAGGAAGCCGTCCAGACGCCGCAGGGCGAAGGTGGCGGCGATCTGGACCCTGGCAGCCGTCGTGATCGTCGGCGGTGGCGGGCTCGGATACGCCTACTTCAAACTCAACGGCAATCTCAAGGCCGTCGACATCAACGCGGCGCTCGGCAAGAACCGCCCCGACAACGTCGACAACGGCTCCGAGGACATCCTCGTACTCGGCTCCGATTCCCGCTCCGGCGCGAACTCCGAGTACGGCGCCGACGAGGGCACGGCCCGTTCCGACACCGCGATGGTCGTGCACGTCAACAAGGGCCACAGGACGGCCTCGGTCGTCTCCATCCCGCGCGACACCCTCGTCACCCGCCCGGAATGCACCAGTGACACGACGGGGAAGCCCGTCGCGGGACAGCAGCGCGCGATGTTCAACACGGCGTACGAGGTCGGCGGACCGGCCTGCGCGGTCAAGACCGTCGAGTCCATGTCCGGCATCCGCATGGACCACTACCTCGAAGTCGACTTCACCGGCTTCAAGAAGCTCATCGACGAGCTGGGCGGCGTGAAGATCACCACCACCCGTGCGATCCACGACTCCAAGAGCCATCTCGACCTGGAGCCCGGCACCCACACCCTCGACGGCGAGCAGTCGCTGGGACTCGTCCGCACCCGCAAGAGCGTCGGCGACGGCAGCGACCTCGGCCGCATCCAGCTCCAGCAGGCATTCATCAAGGCGCTCATGGAACAGGTCAAGAACGTCGGGGTGTTCTCGAACCCGAAGACCCTCTTCGACCTCGCGGACACGGCGACCAAGGCCATCACCACCGACTCCGACCTGGGCTCGGTCCAGCAGCTCACCGGCTTCGCCAACGGCCTCAAGGGGCTCGGCTCGAAGAACGTCCACATGGTCACCCTGCCCGTGCAGTACGACCCGGCCGACCCGAACCGCGTCGTACCGCTGGAGAAGTCCGCGCAGCAGGTCTGGACGGCGCTCAAACAGGACAAGGCGATCCCCGCCTCCGCCACCGAGAAGTCGGCGGGCGACAAGGGCGTGGCGGGCAGCGTCGTGCGCTGACCGGGCGGGCCGGGGAATAGTTGCGGACCGCCCCCGGTTTTGGGAGATACGGCCGGTCCTGGCAGACTGGTACGTCGGCCCCGGTTCACGGACGCGCAATCCGCGCGGACGACCCGGTGCCCTCCCGAACCTAGGAGAAACCCTTGAAGCGCGACATCCACCCCGAGTACGTCGAGACGCAGGTCAGCTGCACCTGTGGCGCGTCGTTCACGACCCGGAGCACCATCGGCGGCGGCACCATCCGCGCCGACGTCTGCTCCGAGTGCCACCCGTTCTACACGGGCAAGCAGAAGATCCTCGACACCGGTGGCCGCGTGGCCCGCTTCGAGGCCCGCTTCGGCAAGGCTGCCGGCTCCGCCAGCAAGTAGCGAGCCACTGCGCCGGTTCTCGGCGCCCTCTTCCCGGGGGCGTCGGAACCGGCGTTTTTTCCGGCCGGGGGTGCGCGGCCCGTATCCCCGCCCGGCCGGCGTCACGCCGTCCGGCAGGCACGTTTGAGTGAAGAAACCAGGAGCCCGAAGATGTTCGAGGCGGTCGAGGAACTGATCGGTGAACAGGCCGATCTGGAGAAGAAGCTCGCGGACCCGGCGGTCCACGCCGACCAGGCCAACGCGCGCAGGCTCAACAAGCGCTACGCCGAGCTGACCCCGATCGTCGGCACGTACCGCTCCTGGAAGCAGGCCGGGGACGACATCGAGACGGCCCGTGAACTCGCCGCCGACGACCCCGACTTCGCCGCCGAGGTGAAGGATCTGGAGAAGCAGCGCGAAGAGCTCACCGAGAAGCTCCGCCTCCTCCTGGTCCCGCGCGACCCCAGCGACGACAAGGACGTGCTCCTGGAGATCAAGGCGGGCGCGGGCGGCGACGAGTCCGCCCTGTTCGCCGGTGATCTGCTGCGGATGTATCTGCGCTACGCCGAGCGCGTCGGCTGGAAGACCGAGATCATCGACTCCACCGAGTCCGAGCTCGGCGGCTACAAGGACGTCCAGGTCGCCGTGAAGACCAAGGGCGGCAACGGCGCCACCGAGCCCGGCCAGGGCGTGTGGGCCCGGCTGAAGTACGAGGGCGGGGTGCACCGCGTGCAGCGGGTGCCGTCCACCGAGTCCCAGGGCCGCATCCACACCTCCGCCGCCGGCGTGCTCGTCACGCCCGAGGCCGAGGAGGTCGACGTCGAGATCCACGCCAACGATCTCCGTATCGACGTCTACCGCTCCTCGGGCCCCGGCGGCCAGTCCGTCAACACCACGGACTCGGCGGTCCGCATCACCCACCTGCCGACCGGCGTCGTCGCCTCCTGCCAGAACGAGAAGAGCCAGCTCCAGAACAAGGAGCAGGCCATGCGTATCCTGCGTTCGCGTCTGCTCGCGGCCGCGCAGGAGGCCGCCGAGCAGGAAGCGTCGGACGTACGGCGCAGTCAGGTGCGTACGGTCGACCGTTCCGAGAAGATCCGTACGTACAACTTCCCGGAAAACCGGATCTCGGACCACCGCGTCGGCTTCAAGGCGTACAACTTGGACCAGGTGCTCGACGGCGACCTGGATTCCGTGATCCAGGCCTGTGTCGACGCCGACTCCGCCGCCAAGCTCGCCGCCGCATAAGCAAGACCCGCCCGCCCGTGACCCCGTACGGAGAACCGCGATGAACCTGCTGCTCGCCGAGGTGGCCCAGGCCACCCAGCGGCTGGCCGACGCCGGTGTGCCTTCACCGCGATTCGACGCGGAGGAACTCGCCGCGTTCGTGCACGGCGTCAAGCGGGGCGAGCTGCACCGTGTGCCGGACTCGGACTTCGACGCCCGCTACTGGGAGGCCATCGCCCGCCGAGAGGCCCGCGAACCGCTGCAGCACATCACCGGACGCGCCTTCTTCCGCTACCTGGAGCTCCAGGTGGGCCCCGGCGTCTTCGTGCCCCGGCCGGAGACCGAATCGGTCGTCGGCTGGGCGATAGACGCGGTGCGCGCGATGGACGTGGTCGAGCCGGTCGTCGTCGACCTCTGCAGCGGATCGGGCGCCATCGCCCTGGCCATGGCCCAGGAGGTGCCGCGCTCCCGGGTGCACGCGGTGGAGCTCTCCGACGACGCCCTCAGGTGGACCAGGAAGAACGCCGAGGGGTCCAGGGTCACCGTCCACCGCGGAGACGCGCTCACGGCCCTTCCCGAGCTCGACGGCCAGGTCGACCTGGTCATCTCCAACCCGCCGTACATCCCGCTCACCGAGTGGGAGTACGTGGCACCCGAGGCCCGCGACCACGACCCGGAGATGGCCCTGTTCTCCGGCGAGGACGGCCTCGACACCATCCGCGGCATCGAACGCACCGCACACCGACTGCTGCGCCCCGGCGGCCTCGTCGTCATCGAGCACGCCGACACCCAGGGCGGCCAGGTGCCGTGGATCTTCACCGAGGAACGTGGCTGGGCCGACGCGGCCGACCACCCCGACCTGAACAACCGGCCGCGGTTCGCCACGGCCCGCAAGGCCATGCCGTGACCGGCGGCCACCACCCGCACGACCCGTACCCGCCATACCCGTACATGCTTGAGGAGGCCGGCTGATGGCACGGCGATACGACTGCAACGACGCGACCGACCGTACGACGGGTCTGCGTGAGGCCGCGTCGGCCGTCCGCCGCGGTGAACTGGTCGTGCTGCCCACCGACACCGTGTACGGGATCGGCGCGGACGCCTTCAGTGCCGAGGGCGTCGGAGATCTGCTGGAGGCCAAGGGCCGCGGCCGCAACATGCCGAGCCCCGTCCTGATCGGCTCCCCGAACACCCTGCACGGCCTGGTCACCGACTTCTCCGAGCAGGCCTGGGAGCTCGTCGACGCCTTCTGGCCCGGCGCACTCACGCTCGTCGCCAAGCACCAGCCGTCGCTGCAGTGGGACCTCGGCGACACCCGCGGCACCGTCGCCGTCCGGATGCCGCTGCACCCGGTCGCCATCGAGCTGCTCACCGAGGTCGGCCCGATGGCCGTCTCCAGCGCCAACCTCACCGGACACCCGGCCCCCGAGGACTGCGACGCGGCCCAGGAGATGCTCGGCGACTCCGTCTCCGTCTACCTCGACGGCGGCCCGACGCCCGGCATCGTGCCGTCGTCGATCGTCGACGTGAGCGGCAGGATCCCCGTGCTGCTGCGCGCCGGCGCGCTCTCCGTGGAGGAGCTCCGCAAGGTGGTACCCGACCTTGAGGTGGCCAATTGACCGCCCCTGAGGGGCGTGGCATAGCGGGACCGTCCGACACCTTCCGCATCCTCCACGTCAGCACCGGCAACGTCTGCCGCTCACCGATCACCGAGCGGCTGACCCGGCACGCCCTGGTGGACCGCCTCGGCGATCCGCGTCAGGGCGGGCTGATCGTGGAGAGCGCGGGCACCTGGGGCCACGAAGGCGCCCCCATGGAGGCCAACGCGGAGATCGTCCTCGCCGACTTCGGCGCCGACACCACCGGCTTCGTCGGCCGGGAACTGCTCGACGAACACGTGATCCGCGCCGACCTGGTGCTCACCGCCACCCGCGACCACCGGGCACAGGTGATCTCGATGGGTCACTCGGCCGGGCTGCGGACCTTCACCCTCAAGGAATTCACCCGACTGGTCCGGGCCATAGACCCCGCCACGCTGCCCGACCCGCGCGACGAGGGCGTGGTCGAGCGCGCCCGCGCGCTGGTCCGCGCCGCGGCCGCGCTGCGCGGCTGGCTGCTGGCCCCCACCGCCGAGGCCGACGAGGTGTACGACCCCTACGGCGCCCCGATCACGTTCTTCCGCTCCGTCGGCGACGAGATCAACCAGGCCCTCGACCCGGTCGTCACCGCGCTGACCGGCGTGCCGGCCCCGCACTGACGGGCACGCGCCCGCGCCACTCTGACGGCCGTACACGTCGGCCGGGTACCCCTGGGCCCAACGGGTGTACGACGTCGCCGCACAGCGGGCAGGAGGCCCGTCACGGGCCTACATTGGAGCTGACGCCAGCTCACCCTCCCCAGGCCCGGAGATCATCGATGCCGGTCACCACTCCCGCCGCACCCCCCGCCGCCGGGGCCGCCCTGCCGCAGGACTTCGGTGCCCTGCTCCGGGAGGACCCGGAGATCGCCGCCGTGCTGCTGGGGGAGCTGCACCGGCAGTCCAGCACCCTGCAGTTGATCGCCGCCGAGAACTTCACCTCGCCCGCGGTCCTCGCCGCACTCGGCTCGCCGCTCGCCAACAAATACGCCGAGGGCTACCCCGGCGCCCGCCACCACGGCGGCTGCGACCAGGCCGACGCCGCCGAACGCATCGCCTGCCGACGGGCCACCTCGCTCTTCGGCGCCGAACACGCCAACGTCCAGGCGCACTCCGGTTCCTCCGCCGTCCTCGCCGCCTACGCGGCCCTGCTGCGCCCCGGCGACACGGTGCTGGCGATGGGACTCCCGTACGGCGGACACCTCACCCACGGCTCGCCCGCGAACTTCTCCGGCCGCTGGTTCGAGTTCGTCGGGTACGGGGTGGACTCCGAGAGCGGCCTGATCGACTACGAGCAGGTGCGCACCCTGGCGCGGGCGCACCGCCCCAAGGCGATCGTCAGCGGCTCGATCTCGTACCCCCGCCATCCCGACTACGAGCTGTTCCGGGAGATCGCCGACGAGGTGGGCGCGTATCTGATCGCCGATGCCGCGCATCCGATGGGACTGATCGCCGGGGGAGCGGCGCCGAGCCCCGTCCCGTACGCCGACGTGGTCTGCGCGACCACGCACAAGGTGCTGCGCGGTCCGCGCGGCGGGATGATCCTGTGCGGCGCGGAGCTGGCCGAGCGGATCGACCGGGCGGTGTTCCCCTTCACCCAGGGCGGCGCGCAGATGCACACGGTCGCCGCGAAGGCCGTCGCGTTCGGGGAGGCGGCCACTGGGGCGTTCACGGCGTACGCCCATCGGGTGGTGGCCCACGCCCGGGTGCTGGCCGCCGGCCTGGAGGCCGAGGGCTTCGATGTCACCACGGGCGGCACCGACACCCACCTGATCGTCGCGGACCCGGCCCCGCTGGGCGTCGACGGCCGTGTCGCCCGTGCCCGGCTGATGGCGGCCGGGCTGGTGCTGGACACCTGCGCGCTTCCGTACGGGGACGCCCGGGGCATCAGGCTCGGCACCGCGGCCGTCACCACCCAGGGCATGGACGACGCAGACATGGCGCGACTGGCGGTGCTCTTCGGGGCGGCCGTACGTGAGGAGGACGACATCCGCGCCGAGGTCCAGGAACTGGCCCGGAAATATCCGCCCTATCCGGGGTAGACGTGTCCCGTGCAACCATCGGCCCGGCCGCAGTGTCCTCGACCATGAGCCCGACGTAGTTAAGGTGAGGGCTGAGATGGTCGGCGAATTCTCTGGGGCAGCCCGTGCGTGATTACCTGCTGACGCTCTGTGTCACGGCCGCGGTGACCTATCTGCTGACCGGCCCGGTGCGCAAGTTCGCCATCGCGGTCGGGGCGATGCCCGCGATCCGTGCGCGCGACGTCCACCGAGAACCGACACCGAGGCTCGGTGGCATCGCCATGTTCGGCGGGCTGTGCGCCGGACTGATCGTCGCGGCCCATCTGTACAACCTCGACTGGGTCTTCAAACTCTCCAATGAGCCGCGGGCGCTGCTCTCCGGCGCCGCGCTGATCTGGCTGATCGGTGTTCTGGACGACAAGTTCGAGATCGACGCGCTGATCAAGCTCGGCGGGCAGATGATCGCCGCGGCGGTCATGGTGCTCCAGGGCCTGACGATCCTGTGGCTGCCGATCCCCGGCGTCGGCACCGTCGCGCTCACCCAGTGGCAGGGCACGCTGCTCACGGTCGCCCTGGTCGTCATCACCATCAACGCGGTCAACTTCGTCGACGGTCTGGACGGTCTCGCGGCGGGCATGGTCTGCATCGCGTCCGCGGCGTTCTTCCTGTACACGTACCGGCTCTGGTACGGGCACATGATCGAGGCGGCGGCCCCGGCGACGCTCTTCACGGCCATCCTGATGGGCATGTGCCTGGGCTTCCTGCCGCACAACATGCATCCGGCCCGGATCTTCATGGGCGACTCGGGCTCGATGCTGATCGGTCTGGTGCTGGCGGCCGGGGCCATCTCGGTCACCGGGCAGGTCGACCCGGACACGATGAAGCTCTTCGCGGGCAGCGAGCGCGAGGCCACCCACGCGATGCTGCCGGTCTTCATCCCGCTGCTGCTGCCGCTGACCATCATCGCGATCCCGGCCGCCGACCTGCTGCTGGCGATCGTGCGGCGCACCTGGAACGGTCAGTCCCCGTTCGCGGCGGACCGCGGGCATCTGCACCACCGGCTGCTGGGGATCGGTCATTCGCACAGCAGGTCCGTGCTGATCATGTATTTCTGGTCGGCCCTGATCGCCTTCGGCGCGGTCGGCTACTCCGTGCACTCGGCTTCCCTGTGGATCGTGCTGGTGATCATGGGGTTGAGCGCGCTGGGCCTCGTCCTGCTGCTGATGCCCCGTTTCACCCCGCAGGCGCCGTACTGGGCGGAACGCTTCGTACCGCCCCGGTATCGTCGTCACCGCGGCAGGGGCGGGGTGCCCGAGGCGGCGCGCTCATCGGCGGACGGGGCCCAACAGCGCCCCCTGGACACGCAGATGGGGCGGGAGGAGCACGAGGGGCAGGAGCGCACACCGGTCGTCGTGGGAGTCTCCGGCGTCAACGGGGCGACTGCCATCGGCCCCCGTTCGCGTCTTTCGGACAGAGATAAGGCTGATTCCACGCACTGACGATTCGGTCATCGCAGGGCAATACCAGACAAGACATTGAGTTGCCTTGCTCACACGCGCATGTTCACTCTCACGTGTGACGGCAAGCACACTTTCTTGGTAAAGACCTCATCAAATAGTTTGTGATACCGTTCACGAAGCCCGGTGACGGAGTTGAAGGACCTGAGTACCACGGTCCATCGGCCCGAGGCATCGATTCCGGCCGGGCCTACGCTCGTCCATGACGACACACTGCCCACCCCCCAGCAAGCGGAGCTGCCGCCATGCCGTCCAACGACGTCCGGACTCTCCTCCAAGCCGCCGTACCCACCGCTGTCGCCGGCGCCGTCGCCGCCGCGGTCAGCGGTGGCGTCGCAGGCGGCAAGGGAGCCCTGGGCGCGGCCGTTGCGACGATCGTGGTGATCCTCTTCATGGGGATCGGACTGATGGTCCTGCAACGGACCGCGCGGTCCCTCCCTCACCTGTTCCAGGCGATGGGGCTGATGTTGTATACGACTCAGCTCCTCCTGTTGTTCATTTTCGTCGCCGCATTCAAGAACACCACGATGTTCAACCCGAAGGCCTTCGCGATCACGCTGGTCGCGACGACCCTCGTGTGGATCGGCGCGCAGACGCGTGCGCACATGAAGGCCAAGATCCTTTACGTCGAACCCGAATCCGACAAGGACAAGGGCGAGAAGCCCAAGAACACCGGGTCCAAGACGTGAAGGGTAGGGGCGGAATAAGTGCAAGTCCGGGACCCTGCTATCGTCCGGTTCCAACTGCGGCACTGCGGGCGCGGGCATGTGAGCTGACGCCTGCTCGATCGCGAGGCTCAATGCCTGACTGCCGCTCACACATCCGTAACACCAGTCCAGTGCCGAACCGCGGCTGCGCGCCGCGCCGACACAACGAGGTTGCCGTACCTATGCGCCACGCTGAAGGAGCCCGCGGTGAGTGCTGACCCGACACAGGTGCTCGCCTTCGAGACCGATTGCCACATCTTCTCCGGTTGTGGTTTCCCGGGTCCTGGCTTGCACTCTTTCCTGTTCGAGCCGATCTTCGGTGACGCGAACAGCAACGTCTACTTCAACAAGACGATGCTGCTGGCGCTCCTCGGTACGGTCATCATCGTCGGCTTCTTCTGGGCCGCCTTCCGTAAGCCGAAGGTCGTTCCGGGCAAGCTGCAGATGGTCGCCGAGGCCGGCTACGACTTCGTCCGCCGTGGCATCGTCTACGAGACGCTCGGCAAGCGCGAGGGCGAGAAGTACGTCCCGCTGATGGTGTCGATCTTCTTCTTCGTGTGGATGATGAACCTCTGGTCGATCATCCCGCTCGCCCAGTTCCCGGTGACGTCGGTCATCGCGTACCCGGCCGGTCTGGCCCTGATCGTCTACATCCTCTGGATGAGCGTCACGTTCAAGAGGCACGGCTTCGTCGGCGGCCTCAAGAACCTGACGGGCTACGACAAGTCGCTCGGCGCGGTTCTGCCGCTGGTCATGGTCATCGAGTTCTTCTCGAACGTCCTGGTCCGTCCCTTCACGCACGCGGTCCGACTCTTCGCGAACATGTTCGCGGGGCACACGCTGCTGCTGCTCTTCACCATCGCCAGCTGGTACCTGCTCAACGGCATCGGTATCGCCTACTCGGGTGTCTCGTTCGTGATGGTCATCGTGATGACGGCCTTCGAGCTCTTCATCCAGGCTGTTCAGGCGTACGTCTTCGTGCTCCTGGCGTGCAGCTTCATCCAGGGCGCTGTCGCCGAGCACCACTGATCGCGCCTCCCATACCCCCAGTCGTCCGGTGGCCAACCCCCGCCGGTCCGTGAAAGAGAAGGAAGAACTGGCATGTCCCAGACCCTTGCCGCCGTCACCGGTTCCCTCAGCTCCGTCGGATATGGCCTGTCCGCCATCGGCCCCGGCGTCGGCGTCGGCATCATCTTCGGTAACGGCACGCAGGCTCTCGCCCGTCAGCCCGAGGCTGCGGGCCTGATCCGCGCCAACCAGATCCTCGGCTTCGCCTTCTGTGAGGCGCTCGCCCTGATCGGTCTGGTCATGCCGTTCGTCTACAGCTGACGAACCGCGACTAGTCCGTTCCGACGAAAGGCACTGACGTGAACCCCCTGGTTCAGCTCGCGGCGGAGAAACCGGAGAACCCGCTTTTCCCGCCGATCCCTGAGCTCGTCATTGGCCTCATCGCTTTCGTCATCGTCTTCGGCTTCCTCGCCAAGAAGCTCCTCCCGAACATCAACAAGGTTCTGGAAGAGCGCCGCGAGGCCATCGAAGGCGGTATCGAGAAGGCCGATGCGGCCCAGACCGAGGCCCAGAGCGTTCTTGAGCAGTACAAGGCTCAGCTCGCCGAGGCTCGTCACGAGGCCGCGCGCCTGCGCCAGGAGGCGCAGGAGCAGGGCGCCGTGATCCTGCAGGAGATGCGGGCGGAAGGCCAGCGGCAGCGCGAGGAGATCATCGCTGCCGGCCACGCCCAGATCGAGGCCGACCGCAAGGCCGCCGCCTCCGCGCTGCGTCAGGACGTGGGCAAGCTCGCCACCGACCTGGCCGGCAAGCTCGTCGGCGAGTCCCTGGAGGACCACGCCCGGCAGAGCGGCACCGTCGACCGTTTCCTCGACGAGCTCGAGGCGAAGGCCGAGGCCGTCCGATGAACGGCGCGAGCCGCGAGGCACTGGCTGCCGCACGTGAGCGTCTCGACGCGCTGACCGACAACACGTCGGTCGACGCGGCGAAGCTCGCCGAGGAGCTGGCCGCCGTCACGGCGCTGCTCCAGCGCGAGGTCTCACTGCGACGGGTCCTGACCGACCCGTCGCAGGCCGGCGAGGCCAAGGCCGAGCTGGCCGGACGACTGCTGCGTGGCCAGGTGGGCGGCGAGACCGTCGACCTGATCTCCGGCATGGTCCGCTCCCGCTGGTCGCAGTCGCGTGACCTGGTCGACTCGGTCGAGGAGCTGGCGAACATCGCCGACCTCACCGCGGCCCAGCGCAGCGGAGACCTCGACGACGTCGAGGACGAGCTGTTCCGGTTCGGCCGGATCGTGGCCTCCGACAAGGAGCTGCGCGCCGCGCTCACCAGCCGGTCCGCGTCCGCCGTCGCCAAGGGCGAGCTGCTGCGCAGCCTGCTCGGCGGCAAGGCACGGCCCGCCACCGAGCGCGTCGTCGTGCGGCTTGTCACCCAGCCGCGTGGACGTAGCCTGGAAGCGGGACTCGAGTCCCTCTCCAAGCTTGCCGCGGAGCGCCGGGACCGGATGGTCGCCGTGGTCACCTCGGCAGTGCCGCTGAGCGATCGGCAGAAGCAGCGTCTCGGCGCCGCACTGGCGAAGATCTACGGCCGTCCGATGCACCTGAATCTCGATGTGGACCCCACGGTCCTCGGTGGGATCGCGGTGCGGGTCGGTGACGAGGTCATCGACGGCACCATCGCGGAGCGCCTCGACGAGGCGACCCGTCGCATGGCCGGCTGACGAGCACAGCGCAGCAACAGAACAGAGCAAGACCAGCGGCCCGGTTGGGCCGTGCAGAAATTGCAGAAGATTCCTGGGGGTCGGCCCCCAGACCCCCTTAAGAAACTTCGGGCCCAACAAGGAGAGCAGGGAACCCAGATGGCGGAGCTCACGATCCGGCCGGAGGAGATCCGGGACGCGCTGGAGAACTTTGTCCAGTCGTACAAGCCGGACGCGGCCTCGCGCGAGGAGGTCGGTACGGTCAGCGTTGCCGGCGACGGCATCGCGAAGGTCGAGGGACTTCCCTCGGCCATGGCGAACGAGCTGCTGAAGTTCGAGGACGGCACCCTCGGTCTCGCCCTCAACCTTGAGGAGCGCGAGATCGGTGCCATCGTCCTCGGCGAGTTCAGCGGCATCGAAGAGGGCCAGCCGGTGCAGCGCACCGGTGAGGTGCTCTCCGTCGGCGTCGGCGAGGGCTACCTCGGCCGCGTCGTCGACCCGCTCGGCAACCCGATCGACGGTCTCGGCGAGATCGCGACCGACAGCCGACGCGCCCTTGAGCTGCAGGCCCCTGGCGTCATGGTCCGCAAGTCGGTGCACGAGCCGATGCAGACCGGCTACAAGGCCGTCGACGCCATGGTGCCGATCGGCCGCGGCCAGCGTCAGCTGATCATTGGTGACCGTCAGACGGGTAAGACCGCTCTGGCCGTCGACACGATCATCAACCAGCGCGACAACTGGCGCACGGGCGACGTGAACAAGCAGGTGCGCTGCATCTACGTCGCCATCGGTCAGAAGGGTTCCACCATCGCCTCCGTGCGTGGTGCCCTGGAAGAGGCCGGCGCGCTTGAGTACACGACCATCGTCGCCGCCCCGGCGTCCGACCCGGCCGGCTTCAAGTACCTGGCGCCGTACACCGGTTCGGCCATCGGTCAGCACTGGATGTACCAGGGCAAGCACGTCCTGATCATCTTCGACGACCTCTCGAAGCAGGCCGACGCCTACCGCGCCGTGTCGCTTCTGCTGCGCCGTCCGCCGGGCCGTGAGGCCTACCCGGGCGACGTCTTCTACCTCCACTCGCGTCTGCTGGAGCGCTGCGCGAAGCTCTCCGACGCGATGGGCGCCGGTTCGATGACGGGTCTCCCGATCGTCGAGACCAAGGCGAACGACGTGTCGGCGTTCATCCCGACCAACGTCATCTCCATCACCGACGGTCAGTGCTTCCTGGAGTCCGACCTGTTCAACGCCGGTCAGCGTCCGGCCCTGAACGTCGGTATCTCGGTCTCCCGTGTCGGTGGCTCCGCCCAGCACAAGGCGATGCGCCAGGTCTCCGGCCGACTCCGTGTCGACCTCGCCCAGTACCGCGAGCTGGAGGCGTTCGCCGCCTTCGGTTCCGACCTGGACGCGGCTTCGAAGGCGTCGCTGGAGCGCGGTAAGCGCATGGTCGAGCTGCTGAAGCAGCCGCAGTACCAGCCGTACCCGGTCGAGGAGCAGGTCGTCTCCATCTGGGCCGGCACCAACGGCAAGATGGACGACGTCCCGGTCGAGGACATCCGTCGCTTCGAGAGCGAGCTGCTGGAGTACCTGCGCCGCGAGCGCAAGGACCTCCTGACCAGCATCGCCGAGGGCGCCAAGATGTCCGACGACACGCTGCAGGCGATTGCCGACGCGGTCGCCGCCTTCAAGCAGCAGTTCGAGACCTCGGACGGCAAGCTCCTGGGCGAGGGCTGATCGATGGGCGCTCAGCTTCGCGTTTACAAGCGCCGCATTCGCTCCGTCACCGCCACGAAGAAGATCACCAAGGCGATGGAGATGATCGCCGCTTCGCGCATCGTCAAGGCGCAGCGCCAGGTGGCGGCGTCGACGCCGTACGCGACCGAGCTCACCCGCGCGGTGACCGCGGTGGCGACCGGCTCCACCACCAAGCACCCGCTGACCACCGAGTCCGACGCTCCGGCGCGGGCCGCGGTCCTGCTCATCACGAGCGACCGCGGTCTGGCCGGCGGTTACTCCTCCAACGCCATCAAGGCCGCGGAGCGACTGACCGAGCGGCTGCGCGGTGAGGGCAAGGAGGTCGTCACATACGTGATCGGCCGCAAGGGTGTCGCCTACTACGGATTCCGCGAGCGCAAGATCGAGGATTCGTGGACGGGCTTCACCGACAGCCCGACGTACGCGGATGCGAAGCGGACTGCGGCCCCGCTGATCGAAGCGGTCACCAAGGAGACCGCCGAGGGCGGCGTGGACGAGCTGCACATCGTCTTCACGGAGTTCGTGTCGATGATGACGCAGAATCCGGTGGACAACCGGATGCTGCCGCTCAGCCTCGACGCCGCGAAGGAGGAGGACGGCAAGGGCGAGATCCTGCCGCTCTTCGACTTCGAGCCGTCGGCGGAGGACGTCCTCGACGCCCTGCTTCCGCGGTACGTCGAGAGTCGGATCTACAACGCGCTGCTGCAGGCCGCTGCTTCCGAGCACGCTGCCCGCCGCCGCGCGATGAAGTCGGCCACCGACAACGCCGGTGAGCTCGTCAAGAGCCTCTCCCGGCTTGCCAACGCGGCCCGCCAGGCCGAAATCACCCAGGAAATCAGCGAGATCGTCGGCGGTGCCAGTGCGCTGGCCGACGCGACCGCGGGGAGTGACAAGTAATGACGACCACAGTTGAGACGGCCGTTGCCACGGGCCGCGTCGCCCGGGTCATCGGCCCGGTCGTCGACGTGGAGTTCCCCGTCGACGCGATGCCGGAGATCTACAACGCGCTGACCGTCGAGGTGGCCGACCCGGCCGAGGACGGCAAGCTCAAGAAGCTGACGCTCGAGGTTGCCCAGCACCTCGGCGACGGCGTGATCCGCGCGATCTCGATGCAGCCCACCGACGGTCTGGTCCGCCAGGCCGCGGTGACCGACACGGGCACCGGCATCACGGTCCCCGTCGGCGACATCACCAAGGGCAAGGTGTTCAACACCCTTGGCGAGATCCTGAACAAGCCCGAGGCCGAGGCCGAGGTCACCGAGCGCTGGCCGATCCACCGCAAGGCGCCCAACTTCGACCAGCTCGAGTCCAAGACCGAGATGTTCGAGACCGGCGTCAAGGTCATCGACCTCCTCACCCCGTATGTCAAGGGTGGGAAGATCGGTCTGTTCGGTGGTGCCGGTGTCGGCAAGACCGTTCTGATCCAGGAAATGATCTACCGCGTCGCCAACAACCACGACGGTGTGTCGGTGTTCGCGGGCGTCGGTGAGCGTACCCGTGAGGGCAACGACCTCATCGAGGAAATGGCCGACTCGGGCGTCATCGACAAGACGGCGCTTGTCTTCGGTCAGATGGACGAGCCGCCGGGCACGCGTCTTCGTGTGGCGCTGGCCGGTCTGACCATGGCGGAGTACTTCCGCGATGTGCAGAAGCAGGACGTGCTCTTCTTCATCGACAACATCTTCCGGTACACCCAGGCCGGTTCCGAGGTGTCCACCCTGCTCGGCCGTATGCCGTCCGCGGTGGGTTACCAGCCGAACCTGGCCGACGAGATGGGTCTGCTGCAGGAGCGCATCACGTCGACCCGTGGCCACTCGATCACCTCGATGCAGGCGATCTACGTTCCCGCGGACGACCTGACCGACCCGGCCCCGGCCACCACCTTCGCCCACCTCGACGCGACGACGGTTCTCTCCCGTCCGATCTCGGAGAAGGGCATCTACCCGGCCGTGGACCCGCTGGACTCCACGTCCCGGATCCTGGACCCGCGGTACATCGCGCAGGACCACTACGACACCGCCATGCGGGTCAAGGGAATCCTGCAGAAGTACAAGGACCTCCAGGACATCATCGCCATTCTCGGTATGGACGAGCTCGGCGAGGAGGACAAGCTCACGGTCTTCCGCGCGCGTCGCATCGAGCGCTTCCTGTCCCAGAACACCCACGTCGCCAAGCAGTTCACCGGCGTGGACGGTTCGGACGTTCCGCTCGACGAGTCGATCGCCGCGTTCAACGCGATCGCCGACGGTGAGTACGACCACTTCCCGGAGCAGGCGTTCTTCATGTGCGGTGGCATCGAGGACCTCAAGGCCAACGCCAAGGAGCTCGGCGTCTCCTGAGCCCATGGCTCACCGAGGGGGGCGGGGTGCGTCCCGTCCCCCTCACCACGCCCCGTAGAATTGACCCAACACCCGGCTCGAACGGCCGGGTGGTGACCCGAGGAGCCACCCTTGGCTGCTGAGCTGCACGTCGAGCTGGTCGCCGCGGACCGCAGTGTCTGGTCCGGCGAGGCCACCCTGGTCGTCGCGCGCACCACGTCCGGCGACATCGGCGTCATGCCCGGTCACCAGCCGCTTCTGGGTGTGCTGGAATCGGGCCCGGTGACGATCCGTACGAGCGACGGCGCGACCGTGATCGCCGCTGTGCACGGCGGTTTCATCTCGTTCGCGGACGACAAGCTCTCGCTGCTCGCGGAGATCGCGGAGCTGGCGGACGAGATCGATGTCCAGCGCGCCGAGCGTGCGCTGGAGCGTGCGAAGTCGGACACGGACGCCGCTTCCGAGCGGCGCGCCGAAGTGCGACTGCGTGCGGTGGCGGTGCGCTAGCGCTCCGCGACAACGTAGCTTTAACCTCAGCCGCGGCCCGAGCTGGAGACCTCTCCAGACCGTGCCGCGGCTGAGGCGATGCAGGTGCAGGTGCGGTTCTGGCGGTATCCGTTACTCGACGACGCGAGGAGGTCGGTGGAGATGTTCCTCGCGCTGTGGGTGGGCGGGCTGGTCGTCGCACTGGTCGCGGTTGGTCTCTTCGTCTTCGGTCTGCGCCGGCGGCTGATTCAGCGCTCCGGCGGGACCTTCGACTGCAGCCTGCGGTGGAATGTGCCGGAGGAGCCCGATTTCTCGGGCAAGGGCTGGGTGTACGGGGTCGCCCGGTACAGCGGCGACCGGATCAACTGGTTCCGGGTCTTCTCGTACGCTCCCCGCCCGCGCCGGGTCCTGGAGCGTTCCGCGATCGAGGTGATCGCCCGTCGGCTGCCCGAGGGCGAGGAGGAGCTGGCGCTCCTGTCCGACGCCGTGGTGCTCGGCTGTCTCCACCGTGAGACCCGCCTGGAGCTGGCCATGAGCGAGGACGCGCTGACCGGATTCCTCGCCTGGCTGGAGGCGGCTCCGCCCGGCCAGCGGGTCAATGTGGCGTAACCAGGGGGCTCGCCGGAAGGGAGCGCCTCACCTCCCGGACGAGAACGAGGACGAGGTCCGGGAGAGGGCGTACGCGGCCTGACGGCCCCGTACGGCGTCGGCCCGCGAGGGTTCCGTACGGCAACGTACGAAGAACCGGGGAGACGGGGGGCGGACCCGTCTCCCCGGTCGTTTTCCGGGGTGGTGCGCGCAACCGCGCGGGGGTTACTTCAGGCCGTTGTTGATCGCGCCGACGAGTTCACCGTTGGCGGTGTCACCGCTAAACTCCCAGAAGAACGCGCCTCCCAGGCCCTGGCCCTTCGCCCAGGTCATCTTGGACGCGATGGTGGCCGGGGTGTCGTAGCTCCACCAGTTGGTCCCGCAGTGCGCGTACGCGGTACCGGCGATCGTGCCGGTGGCGGGGCAGCTGGTCTTCAGGACCTTGTAGTCCTCGATGCCCGCCTCGTAGGTGCCGGGTGCGGCGCCGGTCGCGGTGCCGCCGGGCGCGTCCTGGGTGACCCCGGTCCAGCCGCGGCCGTAGAAGCCGATGCCGAGCAGCAGCTTCGAGGCGGGGACGCCCTGGGCCTTCAGCTTGGCGATGGCGTCGGCGGAGTTGAAGCCGGCCTGCGGGATGCCGTTGTAGGAGGTGAGCGGGGAGTGCGGGGCGGTCGGGCCCTTCGCGTCCCAGGCGCCGAAGAAGTCGTACGTCATCACGTTGTACCAGTCCAGGGACTGGGCGGCGCCCGCGTAGTCGGTGGCGTCGATCTTGCCGCCGGTGGAGGCGTCGGCGGTGATGGCGGCCGTCACCAGGTTCTTGGTCCCGAACTTCGTGCGCAGGGCCGAGGTGATGCCCTTCAGCGCGGCCGGACCGCTGGTGTCGCAGGTCAGACCGCAGGCGTTGGGGTACTCCCAGTCGATGTCGATGCCGTCGAAGACATCGGCCCAGCGGGGGTCCTCCACCAGGTTGTAGCAGGACTCGGCGAAGGCGGCCGGGTTCTTCGCGGCCTCACCGAAGCCGCCGGACCAGGTCCAGCCGCCGAAGGACCACAGGACCTTGATGTTCGGGTACTTCGCCTTGAGCTTGCGCAGCTGGTTGAAGCTGCCGCGCAGCGGCTGGTCCCAGGTGTCGGCGACGCCGTCGACGGACTTGTCGGCGGTGTACGCCATGTCGTAGTCGGCGTAGGAGTCACCGATCGCGCACTTGCCGCCGGTCACGTTGCCGAAGGCGTAGTTGATGTGCGTGATCTTCGCGGCGGAACCCGAGGTGTCCAGGTTCTTGACGTGGTAGTTCCGGCCGTAGACGCCCCAGTCGGTGAAGTAGCCGAGATTGACCTTGCCGCCGGTGCCGGGGTCGGGGTTGCCGCCGCCACCGGTGGTGTGGACCTTGACCGCGCCGCTGACCGGACCGGTCTGGCCGGCGGTGTCACGGGCCTGGACGGTGTACGAGTAGTCGGTTCCGGCCTTGAGGCCGGAGTCGGTGTACGTCGTACCGGTGACCGTCGAGACGACGGCGCCGTCGCGCAGGACGTCGTAGTTCTTGATGCCGTTGTCGTCGGTCGCGGCGGTCCAGCTGAGCTTCACCGAGGTGTCGGTGATGGCGCTCGCGGTGGGGGTGCCGGGCGCCGAGGGGGCGTTGTCACCGGGAACGCTGCCGCCGTCGCAGGAGGCGCCGTTCAGTTTGCAGCCGGTGGGGGCGCCGGAGCCGGTGCCGTTGAAGCCGAAGGAGACGCTGGCGCCCGGCGCGACCGAGCCGTTCCAGCCGAGGTTCTTGGCGGTCCAGTGGGTTCCGGAGCTGGTGACGGTGGCGTCCCAGGCGGAGCCGACCGCGGTGCCCGAGGGGAAGTCCCACTCGATGGTCCAGGAGGAGAGGGCAGTGGTGCCGGTGTTCTTCACCGTCCACTGGCCCTCGAAGCCGCTGCCCCAGTCGGACTTCTTGAGGTACGTGGCGGTGGCCGAGGTGGCGGCTTCGGCGGGGGAGGCCAGGCCGACCATCGCGGCGAGCGGAAGAAGCAGCGCGGTGAGTCCCGCGACCGCTCTGGATCTGGTGGCTCTTCCGGTCCCGAGTCTGAATCGGGGCCGGCGTAGGGGGGTTTCAGTGCTCAACGGTGCTCCTCGGGTGAGGTCCGGACAAACGGGGGCGGTCCGTGGACTGCAAACCCTGCGCCGCCCTGAGCGCGCCTTGTCATGGCGCACTCACCGCAGTGTGCTCGGTGAGATTAGGAAGGTCTGGACCAATCGTCAAGAGGTCCAGACCAAAGACCGTGGTCAGAGCACACGCCCCGCTCCCGCCAAGCCGCCCCCGATCGGCTCGACTTGTCACCTCAGATGCCCAACTCCTGCGCCAATACGGCTGCCTGGACCCGGCTGCGCAGCTCCAGCTTGCCCAGCAATCGGCTGACATGTGTCTTCACCGTGGCCTCGGCCATCGAGAGCCGGACCGCGATCTCGGCGTTCGACAGTCCCGCGCCGAGGCAGCCGAGCACCTCCCGCTCCCGCCGGGTGAGGGCGTCGAGAACCGCCGGATCGGTTGCGTTCGCCATCCGTGCGGAGGTGGTCCCGGCGAACTCCGCGATCAGACGGCGCGTCACCGCCGGGGCGATCAGCCCCTCGCCGCGCGCCACGATGCGTACCGCTTCGAGCAGATCGCGCGCATCGGTGTTCTTCAGCAGGAAGCCCGCCGCCCCCGCCCGCAGCGCCCCGAAGACGTACTCGTCCAGATCGAACGTCGTCAGCACCAGCACGTCCGCGAGCCGCTCGGCCACCACCTGTCCGGTCGCCGACACCCCGTCGAGGCGCGGCATCGACACATCCATCAGCACCACGTCCGGACGCAGTTCACGTGCCAGACGCACCGCCTCCTCGCCGTCCCCGGCCTCGCCGACGACGTCGATGTCCGGTGCGCTGCGCAGAATGAGCACCAGCCCGGCCCGGACGGCCGACTGGTCCTCGGCGACCACAACCCGGATCGTCATGTTTCCGACATCCCTTCCTCCGCAGGCAGTTCGGCCCGCACTCGCCAGGTCTCCGTCCCCCCGCCGGGGCCGACCGGACCCGCCTCGATCGCGCCGCCCAGCAGCGCCACCCGCTCCCGCATCCCCACCAGGCCGGCCCCCGATCCGGGGGCGCGCGGCCCGGAGCGGTCCCCGAGCGCACTGCTGACCTCCACGGTGAGCAGCGGCCCGTCCCGGCCCAGGCGCACCACGACCGGGCCGGGCGCGGCGTGTTTGAGCGCGTTGGTCAGGGACTCCTGGACGATCCGGTACGCGGCCAGCTCGACCGGCGCGGGCAGCGGTCCCCGTTCGCCGCGGGTGTCCTCGAAGGTGCAGGTCAGCCCGCTCGACGCGGCGTTCGTACGGGTCTGCTCGACCAGCGCGTCCAGCGAGGCGAGCGTCGGCGAGGCGCTCGGCTCGCCGGCCGCGCCGCCGGTACGCAGCAGTCCGATCAGCCGGCGCATCTCGGCGAGCCCGTCGACGCTGTTCTCCCTGATCACCCCGAGCGCTTCGCGCGAGGTCTCCGGCTCGTCGATGGAGAGCGCGGCGGTGGAGTGGATGGCGATGGCGGAGAGATGGTTGGCCACCATGTCGTGCAATTCGCGGGCCATCCGGGCGCGTTCGGCGGTCACCGCCTGGGTACGGTCCATCTCGGCCAGCAGCGCGGTCTGGTCGGCGCGCAGCCGGGCGGCCTCGGCGGCGTCCCGGTGGTTGCGGACGCTGACCCCGGTGATGGCGGGCAGGAACGAGACCATGCCGGTGACGACGCCGATGAGCAGCGCCTGAGGGTTGCGGAACCACGCCAGGAATCCGATGGTGACCGCGACCGTGATCAGGATCGTGGTCACCGGAATACGGCGGGCGGCGGACGGTGTCCCGTACAGCACGGCCGCGTACATGAGGTCGGTGAACATCAGCACCGTCGCCAGGTTCCCGACCGTGAACTGGTCCGCGACCAGCGCGAGCGTACCGACGACCAGTGCCGTCTGCGGAGCGGCCCTGCGTACCAGTTCGAGGGCAGAGACGACGGCGAGCGGCACCAGGGAGACCCAGGGCGCGACGAAGGCGCGGTCGCCCTGCATGCGCAGCCCGAGCAGCCACAGGAACAGGCCACCGGACAGACCGGTGGCGGCGATGAGCACGTCGTGGCGGTGCGGGCGGGCGAGGGGGAGCACCCTCCCATCCAACACGGCGGCCGGCCCCGGGACCTCCGTACCGGGGGTGAGGCATGAGTACATCGAAGGATGCAGTCGCGGTTCGTCACTGGTGACGACGATTCCGGGCGCCCCGGTGGGGAGGCTGGAGGGGACGGGAAGGAGAAGTGCCGTGATCGTCACGCTGATCGTGCTCTGTGAAGTCGGCTTCTGGGTGTTGCTGGCCGTGGGGCTCGCGCTGCGGTACCCGGCGAGGAGACCGCGACTGGGCGCGGCGGTGCTGCTGTGCGAGCCGCTGCTGGAGGTCGTGCTGCTGGTGGTGACGGCCATCGACCTGAAGAACGGGGCGGAGCCCGACTGGAAGCACGGACTCGCCGCCGTCTACATCGGTTTCACGGTGGGGCTCGGCCACTCCACGATCCGCTGGGTCGACGCCCGGGTCGCCCACCGCTTCGCGGGCGGCCCACCGCCGGTGAAGCCGCCGAAGTACGGGATGGAGCGCGCGGCGCACGAGTGGCGGACCGCGGCGCGCTGGACGGGCGCCGCGGTGGTGGCGCTGGCGCTGCTGCAGGCGGCGATCTGGTACGTGGGCGGGGACGGGGACGTGTCGTCGCTCCAGGCGTGGCAGCAGAGGATGCTGTGGGTGATCGGGATCAACGTGGTGATCGCGGGGAGCTACACGCTGTTCCCGAAACGGGAGGGAGCGCGGCGTTGAACGGCCGGACGGGCCCCGCGGACCAGGCCCGTCCGGTGTCTTCGGTACGCAGGGCTACCGCTCGCCGCCCGGTACCCACAGCACGTCGCCGACCTCCTTGTTCGCCGTCCTCGCGAGGATGAACAGCAGGTCGGAGAGCCGGTTGAGATACGTCGCCGTCAGCGCGTTCATCACCTCGCCGTGCACCTCCAGCGCCGCCCACGTGGACCGCTCCGCGCGCCGGACCACGGTGCACGCCTGGTGCAGCAGCGCCGCCCCCGGCGTGCCGCCCGGCAGGATGAAGCTGCGCAGCTTCTCCAACTCCTCCAGGAAGTGGTCGCAGTCCGCCTCCAGCTTGTCGACGTAACTCTGCTCGACCCGCAGCGGCGGGTACTCGGGATCCTGGACGACCGGGGTCGACAGATCGGCGCCCACGTCGAACAGGTCGTTCTGCACACGGACGAGGACCTTCACGACGTCCTCGGGGAGCCGGCCGAGCGCGATCGCCGTACCGATGACGGCGTTGGCCTCGTTGGTGTCGGCGTACGCCGAGATCCGCAGATCGGTCTTGGTGGTCCGGCTCATGTCGCCGAGGGCGGTGGTGCCCTGGTCGCCGGTGCGGGTGTAGATGCGTGTCAGGTTGACCATGCGGCCAGCCTAGGGTCTTTCGTCCGGACCAGGCCGGGCCCGCGTGCCCCGGCGTGATCCGGACGAGAGGCGCTAGGCCCGGCGGAAGACGCGTGTGCCCAGCGTCACGGCGAGGGCGGCGAAGCCGAGCGCCACCAGGACGCCGTACAGCATGTGTGCGGTGGCGTACGAGCCCACGTACGCGTCCCGTACCGCGTCCACGAGGTAGCGGAACGGGGTGAGGTGGGAGAGCACGTCCAGCCAGCCGGGGCCCAGCGTCATCGGCAGCATCAGACCGGAGAGCAGCATGGCCGGCATGGTGATCGAGTTGATCACCGGTCCGAACTCCTGCGGCGTACGGACCTTCATGGCCAGGGCGTACGACAGAGAGGCCAGCGAGACCGTCAGCAGTCCGACGAACGCGAAGCCGATCAGCACCCCCCACAGTGGCGCGCGCAGCCCCATGAGTACGGCGGCGAGGACCAGCAGCACCGCCTGGAACATGAACAGCAACGCATCCCGCAGGACCCGGCCCAGCAGCAGAGCCGCCCGGCTGACCGGGGTCACCCGCATCCGCTCCACAACCCCGTTCGCGTTGTCGATGATGATGGCGAACCCGGCGAACGAGGCGCCGAACAAGCCGAGTTGGAGCAGCAGTCCGGGGACCAGGATCTGCCAGGAGTCACCGGCCGGACCGAGCGGCAGTCCGGTGAGCAGCGGGCCGAAGAAGAGCAGGTACAGCAGCGGCATGAGGATGCCGAAGAGGATCTGGAACCTGGAGCGCAGGGTCTGCCGGGCATACCGGTCAAAGATGAGCGCGGTGTCGTGGAGAAGCATCGGATTCCTCTGGGACGGTCGGTCACGGTGCTGGTCACAGGGCTAGACGGCGAGGGGATGGGCGTCGGCGGGCGCGGGGGAGCGCCCGGTGATCGCGAGGAAGGCGTCCTGGAGCGAGGCGTCGGCCGAGCCCGCGTACCGGGTCTTCAGCGCGGCGGGTGTGCCCTCTGCCGCCACCTCGCCGACGTCGACCACGACCAGCCGGTCCGCGAGGGCGTCCGCCTCGTCGAGGTAGTGGGTGGTGAGCACGACGGTCGTGCCGGATTCGTCGCGCAGCCGGCGGACCAGCGCCCACAGATCGGCGCGGCTGCCCGGGTCGAGTCCGGTGGTCGGCTCGTCGAGGAAGAGCACGGCGGGGCGGTGGGTGAGTCCCATCGCGATGTCGAGCCGCCGCCGCTGGCCCCCGGAGAGCGTGGCCGTCTTGCGGTCGAGCAGCTCCGTCAGGCCCAGGTCGTCGGCGAGTTCTCCGGCGCGGGCCGTCGCGGCGGACGTGCCGAGCCGGTACATCCGGCCCTGGGTGACCAGCTCCTCCCGCACGGTGATGTGGGGATCGACGCCACCGGACTGTGCGACGTAGCCGCACTTCTCCCGTACGCCCGCCGGATTCGTGAGCAGGTCGCAGCCGGCGACGGTGGCCGCTCCGCCGGTGGGGGCGAGCAGCGTGGTGAGCATCCGGAGGGTGGTGGTCTTGCCCGCTCCGTTGGGACCGAGGAGGCCGACGATCTCACCGCTCGCGACCTTCAGATCGATGGAGCGTACGGCCGTCACCGGGCCGCTCCTGGTATCGAAGGTCCGGGCGAGGCCGGCCGTGCTGATGATTGGCATAGCGACCACAAAAACAGAGCCACTGAAAAAATGCAATGACTCCAAATATTCATCAACCCCATGAGGGCCCTACGATGGGCCCATGGCTGAGGGACTCAGGGAGCGCAAGAAGCGCCAGACCAGGCAGCACCTCTCGGATGTGGCGACGGGTCTCTTCCTGGAGCGGGGCTTCGACGCGGTCACGATCGCCGAGATCGCCCGCGCCGCCGACGTCTCGGTGAACACGGTCTACAACTACTTCCCGACCAAGGAGGACCTCTTCCTGGACCGCAGCCGCGGCATCGTCGACCGCCTCTCCCGCTACGTCCGGGGCCGCGACAAGGGCGAGTCCGCGGCCGACGCCGTCCTGCGTGAACTGCGCATCCAGGTGGAGGGCGTGTCCCCCACCGTCGGTCTGATGGAGGGCTACGCGCACTTCGCGCGGGTCATCGAGGGCGCCGACGGTCTCAAGGCGCGCCTCTGGCACGTGCAGCAGGAGGCCCTGCTGCATCTGGAGACGACGCTCCAGGAGGAGTCCGGAGCCGGGGCCGGTGACCCGACCCCGATCCTGGTGGCCGGTCAGCTCTCCTGGGTGCACAGCACGCTGATCGGGTACATCGGCCGTGAGATGGTCGCGGGCCGCAAGGCCGCCGAGGTGTCCCGCGACGCGCTCGTCCTGCTCGACGAGATCGAGGACCTCCTCGGCGAGAAGGTCCTCAACTACGCCCGGCGCGCCGCAGAATGACGGATGCCGGTGTGATGTCCGTCATGTGAGACGTGACGCGCATCTCTTCACGGCCCCAGGGCCCCTCACGGGTACTAATCTCCGCCGGAGGGCATGCGAACAACCATCAGGACCGGGCCGTGCAGGGACCAGCTGCAGGGGCGAACAGAAACCAAGGGGTGCACACGTGGCCAGGAAGCTAGCCGTCATCGGAGCAGGACTCATGGGATCCGGCATCGCGCAGGTCTCCGCCCAGGCGGGCTGGGACGTCGTGCTGCGGGACGTCACCGACGAGGCCCTGACCCGTGGTCGTGACGGCATCAAGGCCTCGTACGACAAGTTCGTCTCCAAGGGGAAGCTGGAGGCGGCCGACGCCGACGCCGCGCTGGCCCGCATCACCACCACCACCGACCTCGACGCGGTCGCCGACGCGGATGTCGTCGTCGAGGCCGTCTTCGAGAAGCTTGAGGTCAAGCACGAGATCTTCCGGGCCCTCGACAAGATCGTCCGGGACGACGCCGTCCTCGCGTCCAACACCTCCGCCATCCCGATCACCAAGATCGCGGCCGTGACGGAGCGCCCCGAGCGCGTCGTCGGTGTGCACTTCTTCTCGCCGGTCCCGATGATGCAGCTCTGCGAACTGGTCCGCGGCTACAAGACCAGCGACGAAACCCTCGCCACCGCGCGGGAGTTCGCCGAGTCAGTCGGCAAGACCTGCATCGTCGTCAACCGTGACGTGGCCGGCTTCGTCACCACCCGGCTGATCTCGGCCCTCGTCGTCGAAGCCGCCAAGCTGTACGAGTCGGGCGTCGCCTCGGCCGAGGACATCGACATCGCGTGCAAGCTGGGCTTCGGCCACGCCATGGGGCCCCTCGCCACGGCGGACCTGACCGGCGTCGACATCCTGCTGCACGCCACGAGCAACATCTACACCGAGTCGCAGGACGAGAAGTTCGCCGCCCCGGAGCTGATGCGCCGGATGGTGGACGCAGGTGACATCGGCCGCAAGAGCGGGCAGGGCTTCTACACGTACTGATTGTTTTCGGTCCTCCGGTTGCCTGATCTGCCGTCGGTCGGGCCCGGAGGTCCGGGGGGCGTCTTTCGGATTCGGTGGGCCCGCTCGGGTCCTTGCCGGTCCTTGGTCACTCCACGGAGTGAATTCGGTATCGGTTCGCTTACAGACGGCAACTTCCCTGTCTCCGCCGCAGTCAGTTGTGGGAGAGACAGAACAGACAGACGAACCTTGCTACGGAGTATTCCCGGGGAGCGCATATGCACATCAGGGGCGACCACGCCGAGCTGGTCGTCGGGGGCCGCCTCGACGTCCGAAGCGCGGCGGACGCCCGTACGGCCCTGCACTCGGCTCTCGACAACGGAGTCGGCGACCTGGTGCTCGACCTGACCGAGCTGGATTCCTGGGACGCGACCGGACTCGGCGTCATCATGGGCGCACACCGCCGGGCCGGACGGGCCGGACGACGACTGGTGCTCCGCGGCGTGCCGCCGCAGATGCAGCGCCTGCTCGTGGCGACCCGGCTGCACCGCATCCTGGCGATCGAGGGCGGAATCGCCGCGGACTCCCTGCCGCGCGTGTAAGTGCCTGCCCGGCCCGGCGGACCGGCCGTGGCCATACGGTCGGCCGAAGGCGCACATTCCGTACGAGAACGTGCGCTTCGGGCGGCGCGACCCCCCGACTGTGCGCGGAGACAGCACGACGGTCTAGGGTTCGGCCGTCCGCCGATTGACGGGAACCCACCGGGCGGACACCGGACCAGAAGCGACAGCGGGGCGTGCGAGGCCGGGAGGGGCAATCGTGCGCGACGCGTCTGGGGGCTTTGGTGATGGACCCGACACATCGGGGGCCGGAAGAGTACGGCCGGGACAACGAAGGCTTCCGCGAGGAGGCCGACCGGCGACGACCGTCCGGCGATCTGTCCCCGAGCTCTCCGCTCCGTTCGAGCAGGGGAGGCCCCATGAGTCCGGATTTCGGTCAGCAAACGCCGCAACAGGCGCGTGTCGTCCGGCTGATATCGGGTGCCCACCTCCTCACCGTCAACCCGGTCGACGGCAGCGAGGTCGAGCTGTGCCCGCCGGGGGAGCAGCCCGAGCCTCCGGCCCGGCGCACCGCTGCCCAGCGCGCCGACCGCGAACGCGCCACCGCACCGCCCGTCCCGCCGGGGCCGCCCGCCCCTCAACTGCCGCTCCTCGAACGCGCCGAGGAACGCGAACGGCTGGTGCGCCTGCTGGCCCGCGGCCGCTCGGTACGGCTCACCGGACCGGCCGGATCCGGCCGTACGGCACTGCTGAACGCCGTCGCCGCCGACTGCGCGGACCTCGCGCCCGACGGAGTCGTACGGCTCTCCGGCTACAAGCGGACCGCCACCGACCTGCTGTACGGGCTCTTCGAGGCCGTCCATGACGCACCGCTGCACCGGCCCGACCGCGCAGGTCTCCTCGACGGGGTCCGGCGCATCGGCGCCGTCGTCGTGCTCGACGACCTGGAGGTCGGCGGGGCCGCCCTGGAGGAACTGCTCGACGCCACACCGGAGTGCGCGTTCCTGTTCGCGACGGATCCGGATGTCGCCGCACCCACCGCCGACTCGTACCTCGACGAGGTCTTCCTCGCGGGCCTGGGCCGCGTCTCCTCGATCGAGCTGCTGGAACGGGTCGTCGAGCGTCCGCTCACCGACGAGGAGGCGAACTGGGCGGGAGACCTCTGGTTCGAGTCCGAGGGGCTGCCGCTGCGCTTCGTCCAGGCCGGCGCCCTGCTGCGCCAGCGCGACATGCTGCGCACCGACCCGGAGGTCTACGAAGGCCTCGACGACCGGATCGCCGACGCGCCCTTCGGGCACGACGAGGCCGTCGACGGCGTCCACATACCGCTGCCCAGCCTCGGCGAGGGCGCGGCGCCCGCCGCGCTGCTCGCCTCACGGCTGAGCGGACCCGCCCGCGACACCCTGCGCTTCGCGGTCGCACTCGGCGGCGAGGTGCCGCACCAGGCGCATCTGCCGGCGCTCGTGGGGGACACCCACGCCGACGCCGCACTCGGCGAACTGGCCGGCTGCGGGCTGCTCTCCCCGGCCGGCCCGCGCTACCGGCTGGCCGCCGGAGTCGTCGCCCAGCTGGAGGCCGCCGGATACGGAGAGGACAGCACCGACCGGGCCCGGACGGCGGCCCAGCACTACGCCTGGTGGGCCGGTCACCCCTCGGTCACTCCCGCACGGGCGACCGCCGAGGCCGATGCCGTCATCGCGGCCCTGACGCGGCTCGTCCCCGGCGACGCGGCGGGCCAGACCAGCGCGGCCGTGCTGCTGGCCCGCAGTGCCTCCCCGGCCTTCGCGGCAGGACTGCACTGGGGCGCCTGGGAGCGGGCACTGAGGATCGGCCAGGAGGCGGCCAGGATCGCCGGAGAAGTCGCCGAAGAGGCTTACTTCCACCACGAGTTGGGTGTCCTGGCGCTCTGCGACGGCAACCCGGACCGGGCCAGGGCGGAGCTGGAGACAGCGATCAGCATGCGCGGGGCGCTCGCCGACAAGTCGGGCGCGGTGGCCGGACGACGCGCGCTCGCGCTGGTCGCCGACCTCTCCGGCGGCCGTACCCCGGGCGTCGAGGACACGCCCGCCGCACCGTACGAAGTGACCGTGCCGACCGTCGCCGGTCCCGCGACGGCCGTGACACAGGCGCTGTCGCGGCCGTACGAGGACGCCACCGCGGTGATCTCCCGGCAGAACGCCCCCGGGGCCCCCAGAGGTGCGCGGCGCGGTCGGTTCGCGGCGCTGCGCGGGGCCCGGCGCAATCTGGCCGCCGCGGGCGCGGGCGTGCTCCTCGTCGGCGGGCTCGGCACGGTGGTGGCGCTGGGGATGACGGGCGACCGTGACACCCCGGGGAACCCCGGTGTCACGACCGAGGAGTCGGTGGGCCGGGACGACGCCGGGAACGGAGCCCCGGCCGACGGTTCCACGGACGGCCCGGCCCCCGGAGGCGCGGCACCCAGCGGCGGCGCGGGGACGCCGGGCCCCTCGGGCGGGCAGACGACGCCGAGCGGGAGCTCCACACCGTCCACGGACCCGACGGGGCCGGACGACACCCCGTCGTCTTCGTCCACGCCGTCCAGCGACAAGCCGTCGTCGGACAGGCCGACCAAGACGTCCGGCCCGACGAAGTCGTCCACGCCGACGAAGCCGGACAGTCCGAGCCCGAGTCCGTCGGAACCCGACTCCCCGGAACCGACGGAATCGGCCAGCGAGCCCCCGCCGACCTCGCCGGACACCTCCGACTCGGCGAGCGGGCCCGCCGCGTCCTCCCCGGCGGCGAGTACGGACAGCGGTCCGACGGTGGCCTGAGCCACCCCCGGAACCGCCGGACGCCGGACGGGCCAGGCCCGTCCGGGGTCGGCAGGGACCGGAAAGGTCAGAACAGGCGCAGCTTGTCGTCCTCGATGCCGCGCAGCGCGTCGTAGTCGAGCACCACACAGCCGATCCCGCGGTCCGTCGCCAGCACCCGGGCCTGCGGCTTGATCTCCTGCGCCGCGAAGATGCCCTTCACGGGGGCGAGATGGGGATCGCGGTTGAGCAGCTCCAGATAGCGGGTCAGCTGCTCCACGCCGTCGATCTCGCCGCGCCGCTTCAGCTCCACGGCCACGGTCTGCCCGTCGGCGTCCCGGCACAGGATGTCGACGGGTCCGATGGCGGTGAAGTACTCGCGGCGGATCAGGGTGTAGCCCTCGCCGAGTGTCTCGATCCGGTCAGCGAGGAGTTCCTGCAGATGCGCCTCGACGCCGTCCTTGATCAGGCCCGGGTCGACGCCCAGCTCATGGGACGAGTCATGGAGGATTTCCTCCATCGTGATGATCAGTTTCTCGCCCGCTTTGTTCACCACGGTCCACACACCGGCGGTGTCGTCCGTGCCCTCCTTGAGCGTGCACGGCGGGGACATCCAGTTGAGGGGTTTGTACGCCCTGTCGTCGGCGTGGATCGAAACACTCCCGTCCGCCTTCACCAGGATCAGACGGGGAGCGGAGGGCAGGTGGGCCGTGAGCCGGCCGGCGTAGTCCACGGAGCAGCGGGCGATGACGAGACGCATGGTCGGCAACGCTACTCGACGACGGGGGCTCCACGCGATTCTCCCTCCGTCGCCCGCCACCGCCCCCGGACCGGGGCGTTCCGGGCTTGCCCCTCTTTGCTCCCCTTCGTTATTGGCCGGTTGTGTTCCCAATCTCCTGGTGCGGCCAGGACTGCACCCTTACCGTGTAAGCAGGAGGTCGCCGTCTGTGCACGCTGCGTCGCCGTCCTCCTTCCCTGCCCGTAAGGCCCCGGCCCGCCGTCGGGGTCGCGAGAGGAGAACCCATGTCGCTCGACGTCTCACCGGCGCTGTTGGAACAGGCCGAGCGAGGCGAGGTCGACGAAGCCGACTTCGTCGACTGCGTCCGGACCTCCCTGCCCTACGCATGGGAGATGATCAGCTCTCTGGTGGCTCAGCTGAAGGTCGACGGCGGCGAGTTCGCCGACAACCAGACGCCCCCGCCGGACGAGCAGGCACGTGGTCAGCTGCTGCGCGCGCTCGCGAGTGATGCGATACGTGGCGCGCTGCAGCGGCACTTCGGGGTGCGCCTGGCATTCCAGAACTGCCACCGCGTCGCGGTGTTCCCGCTGGACGCCTCGGTCGACGAGCGTCTGGCCCGCTTCACCTCGGTGAGGGGCCAGTTGCTCAATCAGTCGCCCGAACTTCGGGACTGCTAGGCCGTATCGTCCTGAGGGGGCGTTCTCGCGCCTGTCCGGCGGATCAGGGTCGGACAGGGCGCGGCGTCCCGTGAGGTGTGTCGCGGGATGCCGGAACGTCCCGGACGGGATCACCCCTGCTCGAACGAGATCGAGAGCTCGGGCAGGGTGCCGTTCGGATGTTCCGGCAAGACCGCGAGGTGCCGTGCCGGGTGTCGCGCCCCCGGCCATGAGCCGCCGGACACGCGCTGAACGCCTCTGCCGCTGTTCCGGGCCGTTGGGGGCGCGACCGGCTCCGGGGCGGCAGCCCCCGTACCCCTGACGCGTTCTCATGCGAGCAGTGGCAGCACTTCGGTGCCCAGCCGCGCTACGTTCTCCTCCGTGGCCGCCAGATCTCCCGAACCCTCCGTCAGGAGCGCGAATCGGGTGATGCCTGTCCGCTCGGCCGTGGCGGCCAGCCGGTCGGCCGCGAGCCGGGGCGGCCCCACCGGATGAAGGCCGCAGAGCAGCTCCGTATAGGCGACCGGGTCGCGCATCACCCGGTGCCGGCCGTCGACCGTCACATGGGCGTCCAGGCCCTGCCGCAGCCAGCCGGGCATCGCCTTCACGAGGGTCTCCACGGCGTCCTCGGAACGGTCGGCGATCTGGGCCACCCCCGCGGACACGTGTCCGGCCTCGCGGACGCTCTCGGGCGAACGGCCCGCGGCGAGAGCGGAGGAGCGCCACAGAGCGATCATCTCGGCCTTCTCCTCGTCACCGCAGTGCATTCCGAGCAGCATCGGCAGACCGTTCTCCGCGGCGAGCCGTACCGTCTTCGGCGAGGTGCACGCGACGACGACCTCGGGGCCGCCGGAGCCCTCGCCGCCGTCCCGGTCGAGCAGTTCGTCGGCCCGGGGGACCACCGCCACCTCGCGGAAGCCGTAGCGCTCGCCGTTGCCCGCGACTCGTGGTTCGCTCAGCCAGTCCAGCAACAGCTCCAGGGCCTCCGGGAAGCCCTTCTCGTACGCCTCCAGGCCTCCGCCGAACACCTCCAGGTCCACCCAGGGGCCGCCCCGGCCGACGCCGAGCGTGAATCTGCCGCCGCTGGTGAGATGGAGCAGCGCGGCCTGTTCGCCCAGCGCGACCGGGTGCTGGGTCGGCAGTACGCTCACCGCCGTACCCACCCGGATTCTCCGGGTGCGGCCGAGCAGCAGCGCGGCCAGTGTGACGGCGGACGGGCAGACCCCGTACGGCACGAAATGATGTTCTGCCAGCCAGACCGAGTCGAGGCCGGATTCCTCCGCGACCTCGGTGGACCGGATCGCGCGATGCAGCGCTTCCCCCGGCCCCTGTCCCGGAAACTGGGCTGCCAGTACGAACGTTCCCACACGCATGGCCAATTGCCTCCTTGCGGCCGACGCGGCTCTCCCCTACCGGCAACAACGTCTGACACGTGCCAAAGGCACGGTCCAGTAGCAAGTTGTTGCGATTTTCCGGTAACCCACTCCGTCCGCGAAGCCGCCCCGGACGGTACGGACGCCCGCATCGGCCAAATGGCCCTACGCTGGACGGGAACTGCCCAGCCTGCCCCGTGAGGTGTCACGTGTCCCCGCGCCGCAACCGCCCCCGAGGCGGCGAGAGTCCCGACGACAGCGCAGCGGAGCCGGGGGCCCGGTACGGGGGCGGCGGTCGGACGGAGGAGTGGCGCGGCGAGGAGTGGTCGGTCCGCCCGGTGAGCGGCGCGAGCGCGGCCGGAAAGCGCTACCGCTGTCCCGGCTGCGACCAGGAGATCCCGTCCGGCGTCCCGCATCTGGTGGCCTGGTCCGAGTACGGCGGGATCGACGACCGCAGGCACTGGCACAAGGCCTGCTGGAACGCGAAGGACCGCCGCACCACACAGGTGCAGCGGTCCAGGAACGCGCCTCGCCACTGAGGTCCCGCGGCCGGTCCGGCCGACGGGTCACACGTCGCGCGCGTCCAGCGTCGCGTAGGCGGCGACCATGGCCGCGGCCGTCAGCCCGAGCATGATCCACAGCGGGTCCCAGCCGGACGGCCCCGACCCGGTGACCGAGGTGTCGTAGAACGCGCTGAGCTGGCTGGGGATCGAGTACTCGAAGAGTGCCTGCCGCAGATCGGCCAGCGAGTCCGAGAACATGAAGATGGCCAGCACGAGCGGCAGCAGCACCACCCCGATCATGATCGTGATCGCGCCCGCGGAATGCCGGATGAGCGCACCGATCGCCAGCGAGAGCAGGCCCAGCAGCGCGATGTAGAGGCCGACGCCGACCGTGGCGCGCAGCCAGTCGTCGCCGCTCGGCTCCTTGCCGTCCAGCATGGCCACCTGCACCGCACCGACCACGGCGGTCACCACGGTCGTGATGGTGAAGGTGAGCAGGAAGAAGACGATCGCCTTGGCGGTGAGCACCCGGCTCCGGCTGGGGCAGGCCGTCAGCGTCGTGCGGATCAGGCCCGTGCTGTACTCCGAGGCGATGGTCAGCACGCCGAGCGTGATCACACAGATCGAGCCCAGGAGCACGCCGAAGAAGCCGAAGCTGAGCTCCGGGACATCGCCGATGGTGGCGTTGGTCGTGGTCAGCAGGACCGCCGCCATGATGCCGAAACCGAGTACCAGCACGACCAGGACGCCGAGCGTCCACATCGTGGAGCGCACGGAACGGATCTTGGTCCACTCGGAGGCGAGCGCGTCGCCGAGGCTGGCGGGACGCACCGGGATCGGGGAGGCGTAGAGCCCGTGCATGCTCTGCTGCGGGGCGGGGGGCTGCTGGTACGGCGCCTGCGGGGTCGGCGGTGTGGTCATCGGGCGTCCTCGCTGGTCTCGCTCTTGGTCAGGTCTGCGGGGGCTGCGGCGGCCTCGGAGGGGGCCGGGGCGGTCCCGGACGGGGCCGGCGTGACGAGAGCCGCCGGGGCCCCCGCGTACGGGTTCTGTCCGGGCGGCGGCGGGGCGTACCAGCCCTGCTGCGGCATCTCCGGGACCGGCTGCCGAGGCGGCGCCCCGTAACCGGGCTGCGGTCCGTACCCGCCGTGCGCCGGCTGCTGCAGCCCGGCCTTCTGGTCCTCCGTCGAGCGGTAGTCCACGGCGCCCTGCGTCATCCGCATGTACGCCTCCTCCAGCGAGGCCTGGTGCGGCGAGAGCTCCCACAGCCGGACGTCCGACTCGTGGGCCAGATCGCTGATCCGCGGCAGCGCGAGACCCGTGATCCGCAGCGCCCCGTCCGGTTCCGGCATGACCTGGCCGCCCGCCTCGGTGAGCGAGGCGGTCAGCTTCTCCCGCGGCTCCGGCGCGCCGTCCGCGACCCGCACCCGGGCGAAGTCGGCCGAATTGGCGGAAATGAAGTCCTTGACGCTCATGTCGGCGAGCAGCTGTCCGCGGCCGATCACGATCAGATGGTCGGCGGTGAGCGCCATCTCGCTCATCAGATGGCTGGAGACGAAGACCGTACGGCCCTCGGACGCCAGCGTCTTCATCAGATTGCGGACCCAGAGGATGCCCTCGGGGTCGAGGCCGTTGACGGGCTCGTCGAAGAGCAGCACCTGCGGGTCGCCGAGCAGCGCCGCCGCGATGCCGAGCCGCTGGCCCATGCCGAGCGAGAAGCCCTTGGACCGCTTCCGCGCGACCTCGTGCAGACCGACGACACCGAGTACCTCGTCGACCCGGGCGGCCGGGATGCCGGCGAGCTGGGCGAGCGAGAGGAGGTGGTTACGGGCGCTGCGGCCGCCGTGCACCGCCTTCGCGTCCAGCAGCGCACCCACCTGTCGCGGGGCGTTCGGCAGGCTGCGGAAGGGGTGGCCGCCGATCGTGACATGGCCGGCCGTCGGTCGGTCCAGGCCCAGCATCATGCGCATGGTGGTGGACTTGCCCGACCCGTTGGGACCGAGGAATCCGGTGACGGCACCCGGCCGCACCTGGAAGGAAAGGTTGTGCACGGCCGTCTTCGCGCCATAGCGCTTGGTCAGGCCGACTGCCTCGATCATGCTCCAGCCCCATCGACTCTTGTCCGTCGTCGGGGCCCAGGCCGTTCGGCCGCATGCCCCCCGTAAGAGTTAGGAGGATATCCAGGCCTTGACGGTTCCGGCCAAGTCGTTACAGGAGCGCGTCGCTCCGCGTCGGAGCGGACGGGACGTTTCCGGCCAGGCGCACGGGTCGCTCACCGGCCGTGCGCGCCGCCCCGGCGAGCGTCCCGCCCGCACCCGTCACGCGTCCCGCTTCTTCAGTACGAGATAGCCGCCGACCAGCGCGGCCGCCACCCAGGCGAGCAGAATGCCGAGCCCGCCCCACGGCCCGTACGGGGCCGGATTGCTGTTCATGGCGTCGGGCACCACCTGCATGATCTTGGACCCGGCCTGGTCGGGGAAGTAGCGGGCGACCTTCTTCGCGCCCGGTACCGCCGACAGGATCTGGGAGACCAGGAAGAAGAACGGCATCAGAATGCCGAGCGACAGCATGGAGCTGCGCAGCATCGTCGCCACGCCCATGGAGAAGATCCCGATCAGGCCCATGTAGAGGCCACCGCCGACGACCGCCCGCAATACGTGTTCCGCACCGATGTCCGTGCGGTGATCGCCGAGGAGCGCCTGCCCGAGGAAGAACGAGACGAAGCTGGTGACGATGCCGACCACCAGGGCCAGCACCCCGGCCACGGCGACCTTGCTGAAGAGGAACGAACCGCGCTGGGGCACGGCGGCCAGCGAGGTACGGATCATGCCCGAGCTGTACTCCGTACCGACCACCAGCACACCGAAGACGACCACGGCCAGCTGGCCGAGGACCATTCCGGAGAAGCTGATGAGCGTCGGGTCGAAGGTGGCCTGCTCCGCCGGGGGGAGGTCCTTGAACTGGGCGTTCATCAGGGCACAGAGTGCCGCGCTCATCGCGACGGTGACGACGAACGCGGAGATCAGGGTCCAGACGGTCGAGGAGACCGTGCGGATCTTGGTCCATTCGGAGGTGAGGACCGCGGGTACCGATGCCATCGTCGTCACACCCCCTTGCCGGTGCCGGAGACGTCGGAGATGCCGGAGGTGCCGGGCGCGTCCGGCGCGCCGGGCCCGGCCCGGCCGTCCGCCGTCCGCCGGTCGTACTGATCGCCCCAGTGCGGGCCCACGGGCGGTGCCTCGCCGAGCTCCGAGTGCGCGTGGTACTCCACGGAATCCGCCGTCATCTGCATGAACGCTTCCTCCAGCGACGCCCGCTGGGAGCTCAGCTCGTGGAGCACGATCTGATGCCGGGCGGCGAGTTCGCCCACCGCCTCGGTGGTGGCACCGTCGATCTCCAACGTGCCGCTGCCCGCCTCGACCACGACCATGCCCTCCTCATGCAGCACATCGCGCAGCCGCTCCTGCTGCGGGGAGCGCAGCCGTACGTAACTGCGCGAGTTCTGGTGGATGAAATCGGCCATCGAGGTGTCGGCGAGCAGCCGTCCCTGACCGATCACGATCAAGTGGTCGGCGGTGAGCGCCATTTCGCTCATCAGATGCGAGGAGACGAAGATCGTCCGGCCCTCCGCGGCAAGCGCCTTCATCAGATTGCGGATCCAGTGAATGCCCTCGGGGTCGAGGCCGTTGACGGGCTCGTCGAAGAGCAGCACCTGCGGGTCGCCGAGCAGCGCCGCCGCGATGCCGAGCCGCTGGCCCATGCCGAGCGAGAAGCCCTTGGACTTCTTCTTCGCCACCGCGCTCAGACCCACGGTGTCCAGCACCTCCGCGACCCGGCGCTCCGGGATGCGGTTGCTCTGCGCGAGACAGAGCAGATTGTTGTAGGCGCTGCGCCCGCCGTGCATCGACTTGGCGTCCAGCAGCGCACCGATGTACTTGAGGGGTTCTGCCAGGTCGCGGTAGTGCTTGCCGTCGATGCGCACCGAACCGCTGGTCGGGTTGTCGAGATCGAGCATCATCCGCATCGTCGTGGATTTGCCCGCCCCGTTGGGGCCCAGAAAGCCCGTCACCATCCCTGGCCTGACCCGGCACGAGAGCCGGTCGACGGCGACCTTGTTGCCGAAGCGCTTGCTGAGACCATCGAGCTCGATCATGCGTTCACGCTAGAACGGCCGCGCGCCCGGCGCCACCACAAAGGCGGAACCGGGCGCGCAAGGAGTACACGTGCGGTACTGCGGGGTCGGCCGGACTGCTGAGCGATCAGCGAGTCCGCGCCGAGAGACTCAGCGGGTCTGCTGAGCCGGGACGCCGCGGGTGGCCGGCTCGTCGTCGGCCGGGGCGCCGGCGGCGGCCACCGCCGCACCGGTCAGCGTCGCCAGCATCTCGCGGACGTTGGTCAGCTGGGCGTTGATCGAGTCGCGGCGGTTGGTGAGCGCCGCCAGCTCGCGCTCCGATTCGCTGCGGATCCGGTCGGCCTTCGCGTTCGCGTCCGCCACGATGTCCTCGGACTGGCGCTGCGCGGTCTCCACCGTCTGACGGGCCCGGCGCTCGGCGTCCGTACGGAGCTTCTCGGCCTCCAGGCGGAGCTGCTCGGCGCGGTGCTCGATCTCGGCGAGGCGCTTCTCGGCCTTGGCCTGACGGGACGCGAGGTCGCGCTCCGACTGGTCGCGGCGCTTGGCCAGGTTGGTCTCGAAGTCCGCGGCGGCCTGGGCGGCCTTGGCACGGGTCTCCTCGAAGAGGGCGTCCGCCTCCTCGCGCTTCTGCGCGGCGTCCTTCTGGGCCTCCGTACGCAGCGAGCCGGCCTCACCCTTGGCCTTCTCGACGATGCGTACGCCCTCGTCCTCGGCCTTCGCCTTGCGCTCGGCGGCGAACGACTCGGCGTCGTTGCGCACCTGCTGGGCGGCCGACTCGGCGAGCTCACGGTGCTGCTCGGCGGCGCGACGGGCCTCCTCGCGCAGGTCCTTCGCCTCCTCCTCGGCCAGGCGGAGAATCTTCTCCACGCGCGCGCCGAGGCCGGCGTACGACGGCTCCGCGTCGTTCACCTGCGCCTGGGCGTTCTGCGTTTCGAGGTGGAGCTCTTCGATGCGCTTTTCCAGAGACGTGATGCGGGTGAGAGCACTATCACGATCGGCGACGAGCTTGGTAATGCGGTCGTCCACCTGACCGCGGTCGTATCCACGTCGCACGAGCTCGAAGCCGAAGGGGGAGGAAGGGTCGCTCATGAGGTTCCTGTCGAATGAGACCGGTGAGGTGTTAGGGGGAATCCTAGGGGCCCGGACGGCGTGTCATCGAGTGGATGCCCGTTTGATCTGGAGAATGACACCCCTTTTGAGTGGCTGACGCCCGCAACTCTTGCCACTCTCAGGGTTGAACGTCCTTGACGAAGCACGGGAGATGACAGGACGACTACCCCTCGGACGACTTGCCACTCGAACGAGTGCCGGCCGCGGCCCCGGCTTTGACGCCACCCGCGGTGCCGTTGCCCGAGCCCTTGCCGCCCGTCGGCGTCTCGAACGACTCCAACGCCTCCAGTACGTCCTGGACTCGGGAGATCTCGGTGTTGATGTCCGCGCGCCGACGCACCAGCAGATCGAGCTCGCGCTTGCCCTCGTCCACCGTGCGCTTCGCCTCCGCCTCGGCGTCGGCCCGCAGCTTCTCGGCCTCGCGGACGAGCGTGGCCTTCTTCTGCTCGGCCTCCTTCAGCAGTGACTCGGCCCGCTTCACCGCCGCGATCCGGACCTTGCTCGCCTCCGAATTCGCGTCCGCCAACAGCTCCTTGGCCTTGGCCGCCGCCTCGTCGCGCTGCTCGGTCGCCGCCTTCATCAGGTTGTCGACGCGCTCGCCCGCCGTCTTCATCTGCTCGGAGGTCTCCCGCCGGGCCCGGTCGTGCAGCTCCTCGATCTCGCCCTCGATCCGGGTCCTGAGCTCCTCGGCCCGCTCCCGGCTGGCCGTGGCGTCCCGACGCGCGCCGACCAGCAGCTCGTCCGCGTCCGTACGGGCGCGCTCCACCAGGGAGTTGCCCTCGACGGTCGCCTCCGAGGTGATCCGTACGGCCTCCTTGCGGGCCGCGCCGACCATCGTGTCGGCCTGCTCCTCGGCCTCGGTGGCAGCGCGCAGCGCCTCCTCCTGGGCCTTGTTGACGAGCTGGTCCGCCTGCTCGGCGGCATCGGCACGGCGCTTCGCCGCGGCCTCCCGCGCCTCGTCCAGCAGCCGGTCCGCCTCCTGACGGGCCTCCGCCCGCATCTGCTCGGCCGCCGCCTCCGCCTCGGCACGCACCCGCTCGGACTGCTCGCGGGTACGGGCCGCGTGCTCCTGCGCCGAACCGACGGTGGCCGCCGCCTCCGCGCGCATCCGCTCGGCCCCGTCCGTGGCCTCGTCCGTCACCCGGGCCGCCTGCTGCGTCGCCTCGTCGACCAGCCGGCCGGCCTGCCGCGTCGCCTCCTCGACGAGCTGGGTGGCCTGCTGCGTCGACTCCGTACGGATCCGCTCGGCCTCGCTCGTCGCCTCGCCCACCAGCCGGTCGGCCTGGGTCGCCGCGTCGGAACGCATCCGGTTGGCGTCCTCGCGGGCCTCGGCCCGGCTGCGCGCCGCGTCCTGCTCGGCCGAGGCCAGCGCGTCGGACGCCTCGGTGCGCATCCGCTGGCTGTACTCCGAGGTGTCCGCGCGCAGCCGCTCCGACTCGCTGATCGCGTCGGCGACGGTCCGCTCGGCCATCGCCTTCGCGGCCTCGGACTCCTCCCGCGCCTCCTGGCGGATCCGGGACGCGTCCTCGCCGGCCCGCTCCCGCTCCGCGTGGGCGTCGGCGCGGACCCGGTCCGCCTCCTCCTGCGCCTCGGACTTCGTCCGCTCCGCGACATGCTCGGCGGTGGAGCGCAGCCCGGCGATCTCCTCCTCGGCCTGCTCCTGCAGCCCGCTGACCGAATCCCGTACCTGCTGGGCGGTCTGCTCGGCGGTGGAGACCAGTTCCGTCGCGCGGCTGTCCGCCTCCTCGACCAGGCGCTGCGCCTCGGCCTGCGCCTGCTCGACCCGCTTGCGGGCGGAGGCGAGGAGCTCCTCGCTCTGTTCGCGGGCGCGCTCGCGCTCCTGGTTCGCCTCGGTGCGTGCCCCGTCGAGGGTCTCCTCGGCCTCCCGGCGGCGGCGGTTGGCCTCCTCCTGGGCGGCGGCCAGTGCCTCGGCGGCCTCCGTGCCCACCCGCTCCGCGGCCGCGGCGGCCTCGGAGCGCACCCGGTCGGCGCTCTCCTGTGCCTCGGACTTGAGCCGCTCCGCCTCGGCGGCCGCCTCGCCGCGCAGTCGCACGGCGGTGGACTCGCCCTCCGCACGCGACTGCGACGCGTCGGCCGCGGCCTCGTCGCGCAGCCGCTCCGCCTCGGTCTCGGCCTGCTCCCGCAGCGCCCGCAGCCGCTCCGCGGCCTCCGCGCGCAGCCGCTCGGACTCCTCGTTCGTCTCACGCCGGATGCGCTCCGCCTCGGCGCGCGCGTCGGTGAGCGCCTGCTCGGCGGTGGTGACCCTGGTCTCGGCCTCGGAATGCAGCCGGGTCAGCTCGTCGGCGGCCTCCGCCTGCCGGGCCGCGACCGCACGTTCGGTCTCCTCGCGCAGCTCCTGCGCGGCCTGTTCGGCTCCGGCGGTGGTGGACCGGGCCTGCTCCTCGGACTCGCCGCGCAGCTGCTCGGCCTCGGCGCGGGCGCGTTCCAGCGACTCCTCGGCCTGCTTGCGCAGCGCGCCGGCCCGCTCGGCCGCCTCGGTGCGGACCCGCTCGCTCTCGGTGGACGCGGTGCCGCGCAGCTCCTCCGCGTCCGCCTTCGCCTTGGACAGCAGCTCCTCGGCGGTCTTCGCGCCCTCCTCGATCTGCTGGACGGCCTCGCGACGGGCCTCGCCGCGGATCCGCTCGCCCTCGGCGACGGCCTCGGAGCGCAGCTGCTCGGCCTCGCCGCGCAGCCTGCGCGCCTCCTCCTGCAGCTCGACCGTCTTGGCCCGGTACTCCTTGGTGTCGTCCTTGGCCGCGCCCTTGAGCTGATCGGCCTGCTCGGCGGCCTCGCCGCGCAGCCGGTCCGCCTCGGCCTCCGCCTCACGGCGGATCCGGTCGGCCTCCTCGCTCGCCGCCCCGGTGGTGGACTTCGCGTCCTCGGACGCCTTGGTCAGCACCTCCTCGGCGGCCCTGGCGGCCTTGGCGAGCTGGGCCGCGGCGTCCTCGGCGGCCGCCGTGCGGGCCCTCTCGGCCGCCTCGGACTTCAGCCGGTCCGCCTCGGCGCGGGCATCGGCGAGCGCCTGCTCGGCCTCCGCCTTGAGGTTCTCGGTGTCCTTGGTGGCCTCGCCGACCAGCCGGGCGATCTCCGACTTGGCGGTACGGGTGCGCTGCTCGTTCTGCGACTCGGCGGCGGCCAGCCGCTTGACGGCGGCCTCCTTCGCCTCGGTGGTGACCTTCTCGGCCTCCAGCCGGGCCTCGCGCAGCCGGGTCTCGGCCTCCTGCATGCGCTGCTCGGCGGTCCGGTTCAGCTCGGCGGTCTGCTGCCGGGTCTGCTCGGTCTCGGCCGTCGTCGACGTACGCAGCTGCTCGGCGTGGCTGGTGGCCTCCTGCGCCTGGCTGGAGGCGGCGCTCAGCAGCCGCTCGGCGTCCCTGCGGGCGCGCAGCAGGAGCGACTCGGCCTCGGCACGGGCCGACTCCGCCTCGGAGCCGAGCCGCTGCCGGGTCTCGTCGGCCAGCCGGCCCGCCTCGGCGCGCGCGGCGGTCAGGGACTGCTCGGCCTCGGCCCGGGACTCCTCCAGCAGCCGGCGCGCCTGGGACTCCGTCCGGGCCCTGAGCTGTTCGGCCCAGGCGACGTTCTCATTGACATGGGACTCGACGGTCTGGCGGCGCTCGGCCAGCTCCTGGTCGAGCCGCTGGCGCCGCTGCACGGCCTCGTTGTGCAGCTCGGCCTGGAGCCGCGCCTGGTGCTCGGCGTGCTCCTGCAGGATCCGCTGCGTCTGCGCGCGGGCGTCGCGGAGCTCCCGCTCGGCGTCGGTCCGCAGCTGCTCGGCCTGGATCTGGGCATTACGGAGCAGCTGTTCGGCCTGGTAGCCGATGTCCGCGCTGTCGTAGGCGGGACGGGTCGCGAGATTGCGCCGAGCCTCGTGCAGCTTGGCGCGCAAGACCTCGACTTGGTAACCGAGGTCCTCGGCGTGCTGGACGGCCTTCTCCCGGTCGGTCTTCAGCCGGTCCATCTCGGCCTCGAACCGCGAGAGATGGTCGTCTTCAGCTCGGTGGCTCTCCTGGCGTTCGTAGCCCCGCACTGCGCGGTCCCATCCGTCCCCTGGTCGCAACTCTCCAACGAGTACCGTTCGCCGGCGAACGGTCCCCCGGGGAATGGTGACAGATCAACGGCTGGGGACGCGGCGCGGCCCCGACCCGGCCCCGGCCCGGAACGGCCCACTCTACCGGGCCGGGTATCCGGAGGTCAGTGCTCAGCTGCGGACGTGACCAGTTCGGTGAGGACACCATGGCAGTCCTTGGGGTGCAGAAAGGTGATGCGTGACCCCATGGACCCGGTCCTGGGCTCGTCGTAGAGCACCCTGACCCCCTTCTCCCGGATGTCCGCCGCGTCGGCGTCGACGTCCGCGGTGCCGAAGGCGATGTGATGGACGCCCTCCCCGTTCTTCGCCAGCCACTTGCCCACGGCCGAGTCCTCCCGCGTCGGCTCCAGGAGCTGGAGGTAGGAAGCGCCTCCGTCGGACGTATCGTTGATCTTGAGCATGGCCTCCCGTACGCCCTGCTCCTCGTTGATCTCGGAATGGAACACCTCGAACCCGTAGGTCGAGCGGTAGAACTCGACGGTCGCGTCGAGGTCGAAACAGGCGATCCCGATGTGGTCGATTCGCGTCAGCATGCAACCAGTGCAGCGCTCCACCGATGGTTACGCAACGTGCGCGCGATCACACCCGCTGCCGGATGACGGGTGAGGTACCGCTCAGTACATTCAGGTAAACCCTCGTTCACTCCTCATCCCAAGGGGCTGCCCCTCATGTCAGGAACGACCGGTACCACCTCAGTGATCGTCGCGGGCGCGCGTACGCCCATGGGCCGCCTCCTCGGCTCGCTGAAGAGCTTCTCCGGGGCCGACCTCGGCGGTGTCGCCATCAAGGCGGCGCTGGACCGGGCCGGCATCGGCGGCGACCAGGTCGAGTACGTGATCATGGGCCAGGTGCTGCAGGCCGGTGCGGGCCAGATCCCGGCGCGCCAGGCCGCGGTCAAGGCGGGCATCCCGATGAACGTCCCCGCGCTCACCGTCAACAAGGTGTGTCTGTCCGGGCTCGACGCGATCGCGCTCGCCGACCAGCTGATCCGTGCGGGTGAGTTCGACGTCGTCGTCGCCGGCGGCCAGGAGTCCATGACGAACGCCCCGCACCTGCTCCCGAAGTCCCGCGAGGGCTACAAGTACGGCGCGATCGAGATGCTCGACTCCATGGCGTACGACGGTCTGACCGACGCCTACGAGAACATCCCGATGGGTGAGTCCACCGAGAAGCACAACACCCGCCTGGGCCTGTCCCGCGCCGATCAGGACGAGATCGGCGCCCTCTCCCACCAGCGCGCCGCCGCCGCCCAGAAGAACGGGCTCTTCGAGGCCGAGATCACCCCGGTCGAGATCCCGCAGCGCAAGGGCGACCCGGTCCTCTTCTCCAAGGACGAGGGCATCCGCCCGGAGACGACCGCGGAGTCCCTCGGCAAGCTGCGCCCGGCCTTCACCAAGGACGGCACGATCACCGCGGGCACCTCCTCGCAGATCTCCGACGGAGCCGCCGCGGTCGTCGTCATGAGCAAGGCCAAGGCCGAGGAGCTGGGCCTGGACTGGATCGCCGAGATCGGCGCCCACGGCAATGTGGCGGGCCCGGACAACTCGCTCCAGTCGCAGCCGTCCAACGCCATCAGGCACGCCCTGAAGAAGGACGGCCTGGAGGTGGCGGACCTCGACCTCATCGAGATCAACGAGGCGTTCGCGGCGGTCGCCGTCCAGTCGATGAAGGACCTCGGCGTCACCCCGGACAAGGTGAACGTCAACGGTGGCGCCATCGCACTGGGTCACCCGATCGGCATGTCCGGCGCCCGGGTGGTGCTGCACCTGGCGCTGGAGCTGAAGCGGCGCGGCGGCGGCACCGGTGCGGCGGCGCTGTGCGGCGGCGGCGGGCAGGGCGACGCGCTGATCATCCGCGTCCCCAGGTAGGCAGGAACGGCCGCGGCAGGCCGTACGTAGTACGTAGTGCACGTGGAACACGCAGCGAGCGAACGGAGCGGTGATGGTGGACGTCCCCACCCTGGTCGAGCAGGCCCGTGCGGGCAGGCCGCGGGCCGTGGCCCGGCTCATCTCCCTGGTGGAGGGGGCGTCGCCGCAGCTGCGCGAGGTGATGGCGGCCCTGGCGCCGCTGACGGGCAACGCCTACGTCGTCGGCCTCACCGGCTCACCCGGTGTCGGCAAGTCGACATCGACGTCGGCTCTGGTCTCCGCCTACCGGAAGGCGGGCAAGCGGGTCGGCGTCCTGGCCGTCGACCCGTCCTCCCCGTTCTCCGGCGGAGCGCTCCTCGGCGACCGGGTCAGGATGTCGGAGCACGCCTCCGACCCCGGCGTCTACATCCGCTCGATGGCGACGCGCGGGCATCTGGGTGGCCTGGCCTGGTCGGCACCGCAGGCGATCCGGGTGCTGGACGCGGCGGGCTGCGAGGTCATCCTGGTGGAGACGGTCGGCGTCGGCCAGTCGGAGGTGGAGATCGCCTCGCAGGCCGACACCTCCGTCGTCCTGCTGGCGCCCGGCATGGGCGACGGCATCCAGGCGGCGAAGGCCGGAATCCTGGAGATCGGTGACGTGTACGTCGTCAACAAGGCGGACCGGGACGGCGCGGACGCCACCGCGCGCGAGCTCAACCACATGCTGGGCCTCGGCGAGTCCCGAGGGCCCGGCGACTGGCGGCCGCCGATCGTGAAGACGGTCGCCGCCCGGGGCGAGGGCATCGACGAGGTCGTCGAGGCGCTGGAGAAGCACCGGGCGTGGATGGAGGAGCACGGGGTGCTCGCCGACCGGCGCACGGCGCGTGCGGCCCGCGAGGTAGAGACGATCGCCGTCACGCGCCTGCGCGAGCGGATCGGTGATCTGCACGGCGACCGCCACATCGGCGCGCTCGCCGAACGCATCGTGGCGGGGAGCCTCGACCCGTACGCGGCGGCGGACGAACTGGTGGCGGGACTCACCGAGGCCTGATCCGACGGCCGGCTGGTCGTGGCCGGTGACGGCATCACCGTCCTGAAGGGAGCGGACGGCGCCCGGCTGGGGGCCGTCGCGGCAGGCGACGTGACCTGCCGCACGCCGGTTCTGAAGGGGGCCGAGCTGCTCTGCTCGGGCCCCGACTGACTGACGGTCGTCGAGGTGACGGCCCCGCACAACCGCCGGACGATCGCCGATGGTCTCGACATCGCCTACCGGCCCGCCGTCACCCGGGACGGCACGGTCGTGGTGAGCACCCGGCACCGGGTGTACGCGTTCGGGCTCGCCGACGGACGGCAGATCTGGGCGACGCTCGACACGGTCGACTACTCGGGCGCACCGGTCGTCGTCGGCGACCGCGCCTACCTCGTCACCCCCGACGGCTATCTGGAGTCCTTCGACTTCGTCCATGAGGGGCAGGGCGACCCGGTCAACCGCAAGCGATACGGCGGCTGGCCGGAATGGCCCGCCCCCGAGGCCGACCCCCGGGCCGTCTCCCTCCTGGTGAAGGGAGACGTGGTGTTCCTGGGCCTGGACGAGGGCACCGTGATCTCCGGGTACGCGCCCTGACGGTCCGCCGGGAAGGCGCCCCTCAGTCGTCGTCCCCGTGGTCCTCGTCCCGGTCGTGGTCGTCGTCCACCCGGTCCGCCGTCACCTTGCCCGTCTTCGCGTCGACGTTCAGCTCGTGCTGCTTGCCGTCCTTGCCCCGGACGTCGACCTCCCAGCGCAGCGCCCCGTCGCCGCGGCCGTCGTGGTCGTCCAGGTCGACCGATGTCACCGTCCCGGGCGTCGCCTTCAGCGCGGCGTCGACCGCCGTGTTCAGCGACACGGGGGCGGGCCGGGGCGCCTGCCGGTCGCGGTCGTCGTCATCGTCGGAGACGTGCTTGCCGAGCACCTTGCCGTTGCCCGCGTCCACCGTCACGTCGTGCCGGACCTTGTCGGAGCCGTACACGTCGAGCTCCCAGACGAGCCCGCCGTCCTCGTCGTCCAGCTCGGCCTCGGTGACCGTGCCCGGGACGGCCCCTACGGCGGCCGCGACCGCGTCCTCGACACCGACACGGGCGGTGCTGCCGCTCGCCGCGCTGCTCCTGGCCTCGCGGTCGTGGCCGCCGTCGTCCGCGAAGGCGACGGCCGTGGCGGCTGTGCCGCCGACGAGCACGGCCGCGGTGACGGCGGCGATGACGATCTTGCGCTTCATGAGGGTTCCTCCCCGAATCGGGCCGGTTACGACGTGGTCCACACTGCCGGGGTGATGCTGAACGCAGCCTGAAGCCGCCTGAAGCCGTCTTCAGGTTCGGTTTGCGACCCTGTGCGTATGCGCCTGTTGATCGTGGAGGACGAGAAGCGGCTGGCGATGTCCCTGGCCGGGGGGCTCACCGCCGAGGGCTTCGCCGTGGATGTCGTGCACGACGGTCTCGAAGGGCTGCACCGGGCCGCCGAAGGGGTGTACGACCTCGTCGTCCTCGACATCATGCTGCCCGGGATGAACGGCTACCGGGTCTGCGCCGCCCTGCGCGCCGCCGGCCACGAGATGCCGATCCTGATGCTGACGGCGAAGGACGGGGAGTACGACGAGGCGGAGGGCCTGGACACCGGGGCCGACGACTACCTGACCAAGCCCTTCTCCTACGTCGTCCTGGTGGCCAGGATCCGGGCGCTGCTGCGGCGCCGGGGCGGCGGTTCCGCCGCGCCGGTGGTCACCGTCGGCGCCCTGCGCATGGACACCGCCGCCCGCCGCGTGCACCTCGGCACGGCCGAGATCACCCTCACCACCAAGGAGTTCGCGGTGCTGGAGCAGCTGGCGCTGCGGTCCGGTCAGGTGGTGAGCAAGGCGGACATCCTGGAACACGTGTGGGACTTCGCCTACGACGGCGACCCGAACATCGTCGAGGTGTACGTCAGCGCGCTGCGGCGCAAGCTCGGCGCGGCAGCCATCCGCACGGTGCGGGGCGCCGGATACCGGCTGGAGGCGCTGTGAGGTCGGTACGGGCCAGGGCCGCGCTCGGTGCCACCGTGGTCGTCGCCCTGGCGCTGGCCGGCGCCGGGCTCGCCGTACTCCTCGTGCTGCGGGCCAACCTCACCGACCAGGCCGGTCTGCAGGCCGAGGTGGTGGCCCGCGAGGTGGCCGGGCAACTGGCCCTCGACGTGCCGTACGACCGGCTGGAGATGCGCGAGGAGGAGGACCATCCGGTCCAGGTGACCGACGAGGACGGGCGCGTGGTGGCCGTCTCCAAGGACCTGCAGGCGATCTCCGGCACCGGTACGGGGCAGGTCACCCCGGCCCCGTCGCCGGCCGCGGGGAGCCCCACCGGTTCCGACGACGATGACGAAAGCGATGACGACGGCGGGCAGCACGGTGCCCCCGGCCGGGGCGAAGTCGACTCCGGAAACCCGGACTTCGGCAACGGCACCGCGACCGTCGACGGAGAGACGGCGGACTACCGCTTCGCGACCGTCCGGGCGACCACCTCCGCCGGGGTGACCCTGACCGTCCACGCGGGCGCCCCGCTGGCCGCCGAGCAGGAGGCCGTGGGCAGCGTGCGCGGCGCGATGCTGATCGGGCTGCCGGTGCTGCTGCTCGTCGTCGCCGGGGTGACCTGGCTGGTGACCCGGCGGGCGCTGCGTCCGGTCGAGGGCATCCGGCGCGAGATGGCCGCGATCACGGCGTCCGAGGATCTGAGCCGGCGGGTGCCGGAGCCCGGTTCCGGTGACGAGATCGCCCGGCTGGCCCGTACCACCAACGAGACCCTGACGGCACTGGAGGCGTCGGTGGACCGGCAGCGGCGCTTCGTGGCCGACGCCTCGCACGAACTGCGCAGCCCGATCGCCTCGTTGCGCACCCAGTTGGAGGTGGGCGCCGCGCATCCGGAGCTGCTGGACGTACCGGGCGCGATCGCCGACACCGTGCGACTGCAGGCACTGGCGGCCGATCTGCTGCTGCTGGCCCGGCTGGACGCGGGGGAGCGGCCGGGGCGTACGACGCTGGACCTGGGCGCGCTCGTCCACGAGGAGGTCTCGCAGCGCACCGGCGACCGGATTCCGGTGGCGGTGTCGGTGCCGGAATCCGGTGTGTTCGAAGTAGCCGGATCCCGTGGGCAGTTGGCGCGGGTGATCGGCAATCTGCTGGACAACGCCGAGCGCCACGCGGAGCAGGCGGTGGCGATCTCGGTACGCGCGGAACGGGGTGGCGTCGTCGTCGCGGTCACCGACGACGGGGCGGGGGTGCCGCCGGACGAGCGCGAGCGGATCTTCGAGCGTTTCGTACGACTCGACGACGCCCGCACGCGGGACGAGGGCGGCGCCGGGCTGGGCCTCGCCATCGCCCGCGACGTCGCCTCCCGGCACGGAGGCCGGCTGACGGTGGAGGGCGCGCGGGAGGGCGGCGCACGGTTCGAGCTGTGGCTGCCGAGCGCCGGCTGAACGCCGTCCCGGCGTGGGTCGCGCCCCGGGCGACGCGCGGTCGCCGTCCCGGAGCTAGTCATGCCCCGGGCGACCCGCTGCCGCCGTCCTGTCGCCGGGTCACCTTGCGAGCAGCGTGGGGCCGCCTCGTCGCCGTCTCGTTCCGAGCCGTGCGAGACCGCCGTCCCGCCGTGGGTCACACCTTGCCGCGTCGCCCCCGCAGGTGATCGGCGACCGGGGCCAACGCCGCGTGCAGATTCGCCAGCGCCTCCGGCGTCAACAGGTCCATGAAGTGCTTGCGTACCGACGCCACATGGTGCGGAGCCACCTTCCGCATCGTCTCCGCGCCGTCCTCGGTGAGGACCGCGTACAGACCGCGCCGGTCGGACTCGCAGTTCTCCCTGCGGACCAGGCCCGCGCTCTCCATACGGGTGATCTGGTGCGAGAGCCTGCTCTTGGACTGCAGCGTCACGGCGGCGAGGTCGCTCATCCGCATGCGCTGGTCGTCCGACTCCGAGAGGTTGACCAGGATCTCGTAGTCGTTGTTGGTCAGGCCGAACGGCTGGAGATCCTTCTCCAGCTGGTGCATCAGCAGCCTGCTGACGTCCAGGTGGGTGCGCCAGGCGCACTGCTCCGCGTCGTTCAGCCAGCGGGTGGGCGTCTCGGTCTCCATATGTGGATTCTACCTAAGAAGTTGAAAGCCGGACGAAGTGGGAAGGTGTGACGCCCGGCACTCGCCCGGAGGCGGGCTCAGGTGCGGGGTGCAGACGTTCGACGTCACACTCCGCAGACTACCGTTCACCAACCGAAGCGACGCTGGAGGTCCCCGAGCTGACCGGACGGACGGGGTGAGGAGCCAGGTTGACCCGGACCGCCGGGCACCCCGGCCTGTGCCGGCGTCGCCCCCGTCGGCTGCTCGGGCATCAGCACCTCGGTCGACTGGAGCAGGACCGTCCCCGCCCCGACGAACTCGAACTGGTGCTCCTCGCCGGAGGTGCCGCCGAACCCCGTCAACGACCGCAGTCCGCCCAGCACGCCCGTCATGTAGCCGTGGTCGTAGTGGTGGCACGGCGAGGGGCAGTCCGCCCAGCCCACCAGGGCCTGCGGGTCGACCCGCAGCGGCGGTTCCATGAAGACCACCGGACCGTTGGAGGCGGCCACGAACCTGCCCGTGCCGATCAGCGTCAGAAAGCCCGGCACGATCGACTGCTTGAGAGCCAGCGTCGGCTGGTACGCCAGCAGGTTGCCGGACCGGATCGTCAGGTTCCCGTCGTCCAGGTCGTACGAGTTCACGTCGAAGGCGCGGTCCGCGAGCAGCATCTTGCCGCTGCCCTCGGCCACCACCCAGTCGCTCGCGTGCAGCGGCGAGTGGAAGCTCGTCCGGAGCAGCCGCTCGAAGCGGCCATGGCCGATGCCGTCGAACTCGATGTGCCCGTAGTAGGCGATCATCTTGCCCTTCTGCAGGAACCACTGGCTCCCCTTGAGCTCCACACAGAAGGTGTACGCGTTGACGTTGTCGTCCGACGGCAGCGTCATCGGGTCGAAGACCACGGGCGTGCTCACAGCTTCTCCTCCGAGGCCTGGACGTACACCGTGCCACTGCCGCTCAGCTCCAGCTGGAACGCCTCGCCGGAGCCGCGCCCCACCATGTCGCGCCAACCGAGCGCGGTGGAGAGCTTGTTGCGCACGTCGCCGTGGTGCGCGACATACGCCTGCGGGTCCACGTGCACCTCGCGGCCCGGGGTGATCGGCAGCTCGATCACTCCGCCGTGTGCCATCACGGCGACCGCGCCATGACCCTGGAGGGTGGTGGTGAACAGCCCCTGCCCGGTCACCTGACCGCGCACCATGCCCATCACCCCGCCCTGCGAACCCATGAACATCGTGCCTTGCCGGAGCGTCCCGTCGAAGGCGAGCAGCCGGTCGGCCTCCACGTACAGGGTGTCGCCGGACAGATTGATCACCTGGATGTGGTGGCCGCCGTGGCCGAACATCACCGTGCCGTTTCCCTCCACCGTCATCAGCGGGGTCGCCTCATTGGCCACCCGACGGCCGATCATCGACATCACGCCGCCCTGGCCGCCCTGGATGTTCGGCGTGAACGAGACCTCGCCGCGACAGGCCAGCATCGCTCCGCGCTGGCTGTACATCTTCTGGCCGGGAAGCACCGTCGCCTCGACCATCTTCGAGTTGATCTCACGGAACGGCATCAGACGTCGCCCCCGATGGTGTTCCGCTCGCTCGGCTGGACGTAGACGACTCCCTCGCCCTCGAACCTGATCTGGAAGGACTCGCCCGAACCCTCGCCCATCAGTGTCCGGAAGTTCACCCCGGACTGGAGGTGCTGCCGGAGACCGCCCTGATGGGCGATGTAGGCACCGGGGTCGACGAACAGCGGGTACTGGGCGGAGACCCGCAGCGCCACGGCCGAACCGTCCGACATGATCGCCGCCTGGCCGGTGCCCTCGACGGTCGTGGTGAACAGGCCGTTGCCCGTCGCTCCGCCGCGCAGGCCGGTGAAGGTGGTGCCGGTGCGCAGCCCGGCGTCGGTGCACAGCAGATTGCTCGCCTCGACGTAGAGCTTGTCGCCGCGCAGCGAGACGAGGCTGATCTCGCTCGCGCGGTCGGCGAAGTAGCAGGTGCCTTGCCCCTTCACCTCCATCACGGACATCTGTTCACCGGTCAGCCGACGGGTCACCATGCCGCGCAGGCCGTCGCCGCCACCGGTCATCTTCTTGAACGTCATCCGGCCGTCGTACGCGACCATCGAACCGTTCTTCGCCTTGACGGAGTCGCCGGTCAGGTCGACGGCGAGCGTTCTGCTGCCTTGGAGTCGGAACATTGCCACGGAGCCGACGGTAGCGGCCGGGCACCGCCCGGGACAGGGCCGCGGGGCGGAACCGGCACCCTGAACCGCCCCTGATACGCATCCGGTACGGGACCCGGACGCGATCGCGACGTATCCCGTACGGCGCGACGACGGGGCGGGGCGGGGCGCGGCCCGGCGACACGCGGCGGGGAGCGGCGTCGGCCCCTCCGGACACGACGGCGGCACGTGACCGGAGACATACGGCCCCCGAGGCCGAGCGCAGCCCGTGTCGATGCCACAATGGGGTGCGCTTGTGCCTCTATTCACAAGCTGTCACGACCCTCCCACCGAAGGTGCCCTCGTGGACATCAAGACCGCTACCGCCCTGCACCGGCTGCGCCTCATCTCTATCCCCGAGGCGCTCTCCTTCCCCGCGCTGATCATCTTTGGCTCGATCCTCAGCCGGGTCTCCGACATCGACTTCCTGATGATGCCGCTCGGCATCCTGCACGGCGTGCTCTTCGTGATCTACGCCGTCCTGCTCCTCGACGTCTGGTCCAAGACCAAGTGGCCGCTGAAGCGCGTCGCGTTCTTCTTCCTCCTCGCGCTGCTGCCGTTCGGCGGCCTGTACGGCGACAAGGTGCTCAAGCGCTACGAGGCCGACGGCGTCATCGCCGCCCGTGCCCGCCGGGAAGGCGTGGCCAGCGCATGATCGTCGCGTTCTCGGTCAGCCCGCTGGGCGTCGGTGAGGATGTCGGCGAGTACGTCGCCGACGCCGTCCGGGTCGTCCGCGAGTCCGGGCTGCCCAACCGGACGGACGCGATGTTCACCTCGATCGAGGGCGAGTGGGACGAGGTCATGGACGTCGTCAAGCGGGCCGTCGCCGCCGTCGAGGCCCGTGCCGGACGCGTCTCCCTCGTACTGAAGGCCGACATCCGCCCCGGTGTCACCGACGGTCTGACGTCCAAGGTCGAGACCGTCGAGCGGTACCTGGCGGACTGAGCCCCCCCGCCCGCCCGTTCCGCGACCCGACGAGCCCCCGGCCCCACCTGGCCGGGGGCTCGTCCCCTTCCCGCGCGGTGCTCCGCCGACGCATCGGCCACCCCGTCGTACCGCCCCCCAGAACTCATTCCCGCGCGCGTTGTTCCGCCGACGCCAGCGCGATCCCGAGCGGCGTCCGCTCGTACAGCACCTGATGTCCGTACCTGCGCGAAGTGAGCAGTCCCGCCGCACGCAGCACCGACAGATGCTCCGACACCGAGGAGGGTGCGAGGCCCAGTCGTCGCGCGAGCGCGCTCGTCCCGGCCGGTTCGTCGAGCGCGCACAGGACATCGGCCCGGCCCCGGCCGAGCAGCCGCGCGAGCACCTGCGGGGTGCGGTCGGCGGGCTCCGTCCACAGCCCGCCGATCCCGCGGGCCGGATAGACGATGGCCGGCTGCCACGGCGGCGCGAAGCCGCTGGCCGCGTCCGGCCAGCAGAAGACGCTGGGGATCAGGACGAGCCCCTGCCCGCCGAGCACCCGGGTGTGCCGGCCGTGCAGCCCGACGATGGTGACCGTCGACCCCGACCAGCTCAGCTGGGGGCTCAGCTCCTCCAGCAACCGCTCGAAGCCGACCGCGGCGAGCCGCCGCGAGTGGTACGCGATGTCCGCCTCCAGCAGGGCGCGCAGCCGCGGCCAGTGCGGCTCGATCAGCACCCGCCAGGCCTGCTCCAGCAGATCGGCCAGTTCCTGGACGGTCCGGGCGGGATCGGCGAGCATGGCCCGCCCGATGGGGGAGTGCAGCACCTCCGGCCGGTTCGCCAGCGCCGGCGTGAGGTCCTGGCGGGCGAGTTCGGGATCGACGGACCGCACGCTCGCGATCTCCTCCTCGAACGTGGTGACCGGCCCGGTCGGCGGAGGGCTGAGAAAGTCCGGGCTGTGCCCGTGCCGCGCCATGAGCAGCCACAGCGGCCGGAGATCGAGCCCGGAGGCCGCGTCCCGGATCAGCCGGAGCCACGGCAGGTGATACCCGTGCCGTTCGGGCTGGGCCAGCACCCGCACGGCGGCCTGGGTCTCCCAGAGGGGCGAGAGCGCGAACCGGCAGCGGAGCAGGTCGCTCTCGTCGAGGTGCAGATGGAACGACACGTACGGCCCCCGCTCGCGAAGTTTCGGCGTGGGCCGAAAGTCTAGGGAGAACCGCTGCGGCCCAGCAGGCTGCGCCCATGCCGTCAGACAGCGAAACCCCGGCGGAGCGCACGCGCGACGTGAAGGCCCCGCCCCCGCACCGATCCACTGCCCCGGCCGCTCCGGCCGCTCCGGCCGCCCCGGCCGCTCCGGCCCGCCCCGGCTACGGCGCCGTCTTCGCCGTGCGGGAGTTCCGGGCGGTCTTCGCCGCGCATCTGCTCTCCCTCCTCGGCGTCGTCGTCAGCGAACTCGCCCTCACCGTCCTCGTGTACGGGCTCACCGGCTCGCCCCTGCTCAGCGCGCTCACCTTCGCGCTGGGCTTCCTCCCGTACCTCGTCGGGGGCACGCTCTTCGCCGGGGTCGCCGACCGGTACCCGGCCCGCCGCGTCCTCGTCACCTGCGATCTGATCTGCGCGGGATGCGTCGCGGTGATGGTGCTGCCGGGCACCCCGGTCGGCGGACTGCTCGCGCTGCGGTGTCTGATCGCCGCGGTCTCGCCCGTCTTCACCGGGACGCGGATGGCCGCGCTCACCGAGATCCTGGGCGAGGGCGACCTCTACGTCCTCGGCCGCTCGCTGCTGCGGATCGTCTCGCAGAGCGCGATGCTCGCCGGTTTCGGCGTGGGCGGGGTGCTGCTCGCCGCACTGTCCCCGCGCGGTGCGATCACCGTCACCGCCGTGACGTTCCTCTGCTCGGCGGCCCTGCTCCGCTTCGGCACCCGGAACCGGCCCGCCAGGTCCGACGGGGACGGCGGCGGCGCCCTGCTCAAGGAGTCGCTCGCCGGAGCCCGCGGCCTCCTCGGCAACCGCAGGATCCGCGCGCTGATGCTGCTCTTCTGGGTGCCTCCGCTGTTCGTCGTCGCACCGGAGGCGCTCGCCGCCCCGTACGCGGACGAGATCGGGATCGGGCCGGCCGCGCTGGGGCTGCTGATGTGCGCGATGCCGGTCGGCCAGATCGCCGCCGAACTGTACGTGGGCAGCGCGCTGCCTCCCCGGCTGCGCTCCCTGATCGTGCTGCCGGCCGCCGCCGTGGGACTGCTGCCGTTGCTGGTGTACGGCTTCCGGCCCGGCCTGATCACGGCGGTCCCGGCGCTGGCGCTGGCCGGGGCGGGAGCGGCGTACGTCATCGGCCTCGACCAGTGGTTCGTCGAGGCCGTCCCGCAGGCGCTGCGCGGCCGGGCCATGACCCTGCTCACCGCCGGGCTGATGACGCTCCAGGGCGTCGGCATGGCCCTCGCCGGGCTCGCCGCCGAATTCCTCCCCGTCCATCAGGTGGTGGCCGGAGCCGGCGCGGTCGGGACCCTCTGCCTGCTGCCGCTCGTCCTGGAGGTCAGGAGGACCGCATCCGCCGACCGCATTCGGACCGAAGTTCGAGACGGGGCTGACCAGCATATGACCAGTGGGTAAGGTCGATGCCGTGCCGAAGCCGCTCAGTCTCCCCTTCGATCCCATCGCCCGCGCCGACGAACTCTGGCAGCAGCGCTGGGGCCCGGTGCCCTCGATGGGGGCGATCACCTCGATCATGCGCGCGCAGCAGATCCTGCTCGCCGAGGTCGACGCGGTCGTCAAGCCGTACGGACTGACCTTCGCGCGGTACGAGGCACTGGTGCTGCTCACCTTCTCCAAGGCGGGCGAGCTGCCGATGTCCAAGATCGGTCAGCGGCTCATGGTCCACCCGACCTCCGTCACCAACACCGTGGACCGGCTGGTGCGCTCCGGACTGGTCGCCAAGCGTCCCAACCCGAACGACGGCCGCGGAACCCTCGCCTCCATCACCGACAAGGGCCGTGAGGTCGTCGAGGCGGCGACCAAGGACCTGGTCGCCATGGAGTTCGGGCTCGGGGTGTACGACGCCGAGGAGTGCGCGGAGATCTTCGCCGTGCTGCGGCCGCTGCGGATCGCGGCCCAGGATTTCGAGGAGCCGTAGGACAACATTTCGAGGCCCGGCCCGCTGCAAGATCGCCCAGGGCGTCCGGTTACGCTCGATTCCATGAAACGCAGTGTGCTGACCCGGTACCGGGTGATGGCCTACGTCACCGCAGTCATGTTGCTGGTGCTCTGCACCTGCATGGTCTTCAAGTACGGCTTCGACATGGGCAAGGACCTGACGCTCGTCGTCTCCCAGATCCATGGCGTGCTCTACATCATCTACCTGATCTTCGCCTTCGACCTGGGCTCCAAGGCGAAGATGCCGATGGGCAAGCTGCTCTGGGTGCTGATCTCCGGCACCATCCCCACGGCCGCGTTCTTCGTCGAGCGCAAGGTCGTCCGCGAGGTCGAGCCGCTGGTCGCCGACGGTTCCCCCGTGACCGTCAAGGCCTGAACCGCCCGGACCGGAGCCCCGGCCCCGCACCACCCGAACCGCCCCGTGCGAAGCACCGGGCGGTTTGCCATCGACATTTACTAGGACGTCCTAGTAAATTCGATGGTATGGACGCTGACGCGATCGAGGAGGGCCGCCGCCGCTGGCAGGCCCGTTACGACAAGGCCCGCAAGCGTGACGCGGACTTCACCACACTCTCCGGAGACCCCGTGGAGCCCGCGTACGGCCCCCGCCCGGGGGACACGTACGAGGGATTCGAGCGGATCGGCTGGCCCGGTGAGTACCCCTTCACCAGGGGGCTCTACCCGACCGGCTACCGCGGCCGGACCTGGACCATCCGCCAGTTCGCCGGCTTCGGCAACGCCGAGCAGACCAACGAGCGCTACAAGATGATCCTCGCCGCGGGCGGCGGCGGGCTCAGCGTCGCCTTCGACATGCCGACCCTGATGGGCCGCGACTCCGACGACCCGCGTTCGCTCGGCGAGGTCGGGCACTGCGGCGTGGCCATCGACTCCGCCGCCGACATGGAGATCCTCTTCCAGGACATCCCGCTCGGCGACGTCACGACGTCCATGACGATCAGCGGACCCGCCGTCCCCGTCTTCTGCATGTATCTGGTCGCCGCCGAGCGCCAGGGCGTCGACCCGGGCGTTCTCAACGGCACGCTCCAGACGGACATCTTCAAGGAGTACATCGCGCAGAAGGAGTGGCTCTTCCAGCCCGAGCCCCATCTGCGCCTCATCGGCGACCTGATGGAGCACTGCGCCCGCGACATCCCCGCCTACAAGCCGCTCTCCGTCTCCGGTTACCACATCCGCGAGGCCGGGGCGACGGCCGCGCAAGAGCTCGCGTACACCCTCGCCGACGGCTTCGGTTACGTGGAGCTCGGCCTCTCCCGCGGGCTGGACGTCGACACCTTCGCGCCCGGTCTCTCCTTCTTCTTCGACGCGCACCTCGACTTCTTCGAGGAGATCGCCAAGTTCCGCGCGGCCCGCCGGATCTGGGCCCGCTGGATGAAGGAGACGTACGGCGCGAAGACCGACAAGGCGCAGTGGCTCCGCTTCCACACCCAGACCGCCGGTGTCTCGCTCACCGCCCAGCAGCCGTACAACAACGTCGTACGGACGGCGGTCGAGGCGCTCTCCGCGGTCCTGGGCGGCACCAACTCGCTGCACACCAACGCCCTCGACGAGACCCTGGCGCTCCCCTCCGAACAGGCCGCCGAGATCGCGCTGCGCACCCAGCAGGTGCTGATGGAGGAGACCGGCGTCGCCAACGTGGCCGACCCGCTGGGCGGTTCCTGGTACGTGGAGCAGCTCACCGACCGGATCGAGGCCGACGCCGAGAAGATCTTCGACCAGATCAAGGAGCGGGGCACCCGGGCCCACCCGGACGGGCAGCACCCCATCGGGCCCATCACCTCCGGCATCCTGCGCGGCATCGAGGACGGCTGGTTCACCGGCGAGATCGCCGAGTCCGCCTTCCGGTACCAGCAGTCGCTGGAGAAGGGCGACAAGCGCGTCGTCGGCGTCAACGTCCACCACGGCTCGGTCACCGGCGACCTGGAGATCCTGCGGGTCAGCCACGAGGTCGAGCGCGAGCAGGTCCGGGTGCTCGGCGGTCGCAAGGACGCCCGCGACGACGCCCGGGTCAAGTCGGCGCTGGACGCGATGCTGGCCGCCGCCCGCGACGGCTCCAACATGATCGCGCCGATGCTCGACGCGGTACGGGCCGAGGCGACGCTCGGTGAGATCTGCGGGGTCCTGCGCGAGGAGTGGGGCACCTACACGGAGCCACCCGGCTTCTGACGGGCCGGCGGCGGTCGCTGTCGCCTCCGGGGAGGGCGGGCGCGGCCGCGGTGCCCGTACCGCCTCCGGAGGCGGTACGGGGGCGTCACCGTGCCTGGCCGCCGCGGCCCGCTCCGGTTACGCGGAGGCCGCCGCGCCCAGCCCCGCGAGCAGCAGTACGGTGAAGCGCCGGGCCCAGTCCGCGTCGACGGGCTCGGCGCTCACCAGGGCCCGGTGCACGACCGCGCCGGCGATCACATCGAAGATCAGATCGGCGGTCGTCGCCGCCATGGCCTCATCCTGCTCGACGGGCAACTCGCCGCGTTCCTGGGCGCGTTGGCGCCCCTGGAGCACCAGCCGCTTCTGCCGGTCCACGATCGAGTCGCGGATCCGGGTCCGCAGTGCCTCGTCGCGGGTCGACTCCGCGACCACCGCCATCAGCGCCGTCCGGGTCTCCGGGCGCTCCAGCAGCGCGGCGAACTGCAGCACCACCGCCTGCACATCGGCCGACAGGCTGCCCAGATCGGGCAGTTCCAGCTCGTCGAAGAGGACCGCGACGGCGTCGACGACCAGCTCGTTCTTACCCGCCCACCGCCGGTACAGGGTCGTCTTGGCGACTCCGGCCCGCGTCGCCACGTCGCCCATCGTCAGCTTCGACCAGCCGAGGTCGACCAGGGAGGCTCTGGTCGCCTCCAGGATCGCTTCATCGGCCGCGGCGCTGCGCGGACGCCCCGTTCGAGCGGGTTCGGGATGGCCGTGGCTCAGCATGCCGCGACCATACCGGTCAGTAAGGAGAACCGACCGGCCCCGTTCGCCGTGAGACAGATCACCGAACGTACGTGTGCGCGAAGGGTGCCCGGCAGTTACGCTACGGCTCGTAGCGTAACGACGACGGTCGTGCCGTCGTGACGCCACGAGCGAACGACAGCCACAGGCACCGGGTGGGGACCCGGCGCCGGAACGGGTCTTTCAGGGGCCCTCGGACCGCGTCTGTCCTTGGCCCCCGCACGCCGGCGGGGACCGCGGACGGGTGCGGTTCCCGTATCGCTTTCCGTATCGGCGTGCCAAGGGGGGAGGATGTACGTATGCAGCCTAGGAACATGTCCATGAGCGGCGTCGTCGACCTCGCCGCGGTGAAGGCGGCCGGCGAGGCCAAGGTGAAGGCGGAGCAGGCCCGTGCCGAGGCCGCCCGGCAGGGCGGTGGCGGTGCCGTGTCGCCGTCCGCCCTGGTGATCGATGTCGATGAGGCGGGCTTCGAGAGCGATGTCCTGCAGCGCTCCGCCGAGGTCCCGGTCGTCATCGACTTCTGGGCCGAGTGGTGCGAGCCGTGCAAGCAGCTGGGCCCGCTCCTGGAGCGCCTGGCCCGTGAGTACAACGGCCGCTTCGTGCTGGCCAAGGTCGATGTCGACGCCAACCAGATGCTGATGCAGCAGTTCGGCATCCAGGGCATCCCGGCGGTCTTCGCCGTCGTCGCCGGGCAAGCCCTCCCGCTCTTCCAGGGCGCGGCCCCCGAGGCCCAGATCCGGCAGACGCTCGACCAGTTGATCCAGGTCGGCGAGGAGCGCTTCGGGCTCACCGGGATCGTGGTCGACCAGGACGCCGCCGCCGAGGAAGCCGACCAGGCTCCGGCCGAGGCGCCCGCGGGGCCGTACGACGCCCTGCTCGAATCGGCCGTACAGGCCCTGGACGCCAGTGACTTCGCCGGTGCCATCCAGGCGTACAAGGACGTCCTGTCCGACGACCCGGCCAACACGGAGGCCAAGCTCGGCCTCGCCCAGGCCGAACTGCTCGCCCGGGTCAAGGACATGGACCCGCAGCAGGTCCGCAAGGACGCCGCGGACAACCCTGCCGATGTCGCGGCACAGCTGGCGGCGGCCGACCTGGACCTCGTCGGCGGGCATGTCGAGGACGCCTTCGGCCGGCTCGTCGAGACGGTGCGCCGTCACTTCGGCGACGACCGGGACACGGCGCGGCTGCGGCTGCTGGAACTGTTCGAAGTGATCGGCCCCGATGACCCGCGGGTCGGCGCCGCGCGCACGGCGCTGGCACGGGTCTTGTTCTGATGTGACAACGCGGCCGTGGCACCCCCGGGGTGCCGCGGCCGTTTTCGCGAGCGGGCGATAAGAGACGCCTCTGCTTTACCAAATCTTGATAAAGGCGCGGCCTGTTACTCGCAGTAAATCACCCCTCGGGATCTGTCCGCATAAGGGCCCCGATTCTCCCTTTCGTCCTTTCGTTCGGCGCCACCCTGTGTGGCCGGGCGACGCCAGCCGGTCGCGCAGCGGTTATCGGGCCGTTACTAGCGAGTAACGAACCCCCTTGTGCCACGGGCGCGAATGCACCACGATCGGCCACGCTCGGTCCAATAACGCCAGCCCGGCTGCCAGTCGGCGCGGCGGCCCTGTTGGGTCCCCACCGAGTGGGTCGGCGGCAGTGGCGCCGACTCCGGACAGGGGGGTTCCTGCCGTCCGGCAGGGCCTGTCCGAACAGGTTGCGCGCACGCGCGGCCAGTGGTTGTCGCTCGGGGGTGATCGCCGGTGATTCGGACGCGGTTCCTGCCTCCGTGCGCGGCGCTCTCTTTCCGAGGACGTAGCACTTCTCCCATCCCAGGACGGGCCGAGGCCCGGACCGGAGATGTACGTCCGAGAAGGAGGAAAAAAATTATGAGTTCCCAGGTTCGTGGCGGCACCAGATGGAAGCGTTTCGCTCTGGTCATGGTGCCGAGCGTGGCGGCGACCGCAGCGGTGGGCGTCGGCCTGGCACAGGGTGCGCTCGCGGCTTCGTTCAGCGTGTCCGGTCAGAGCTTCAAGGTAAGTGCGGACAGTCTCGTCGGCCACAACTTCGTGCAGTACGGCAGTGTGGCCACCGGCACGGACCCCGAGGGCAAGAACGGGGCGCACGCCGTGGCCGTGTCCGGCTTCAGCGACGCCAAGATCACCAACATGTGCCAGTCGGTGGTCACTCCGAACCTTCCGTTCGGTCTCGGCACTGTCACGCTGGTGCTGAACGCGGGTACGGACCCGAACAAGCCGGTCAAGGCGACCAACCTGTACCTGGACGTCGCCGAGCTCGACGCGGACGCGACGTTCAAGAACATCGACATCGGTGTTGCCGCGGGTTCCCTCATCAAGGACCCGAACAACCCTAAGTCGATCGGCATCCAGCCTCACACTCAGGCGAACCCGAACGGTTTCGCGCAGCGCGCCGACGAGGCGAGGCTGACCGGCGTGAAGCAGACGGCGTGGGCGACCACCGCCGGCACCTTCAAGCTCAGCAACCTGAGCCTGCGGCTGAAGTCCGGCGACAAGCCTTGCTACTAGGGCAGTTGCCCAGGGTGGCCGGGGTGCCCGCCACGGACCTCCGGCCGCCCGCCCCTTCTCTTCTCACAGCAGTACCGGTTCCAGGGAGCTGTTTTCCATGAGCCCCGAGTCCACAGGGCAGAACGAGCACCACCTCCGCGTCTTCCGGCGGGGATTCCGCACCTGGCGGGGTAACCGGCCGTTCTGGGCGGGCCTGTTCACCATGGTGGGTGGTCTACCCATCGCGTACTTCCCGTACGCCAACATGCACCTCGGCAACATCACGCTGGCGATGTCCACGACCGCGGGTGCCGGATCGTTGATCATCGGGGTCCTGCTGATCACGCTGGGCCTCACGATGTGGTTCCACCACATCGTGAGAGTGTTCGCCGGAGTCGCCGCGATCCTCCTGGCGCTGATCTCCATACCGGTCGCCAACATCGGCGGCTTCCTGATCGGCTTCCTGTTCTCCCTGCTCGGTGGAGCGCTCTCCATCTCCTGGGCCCCGGGCGAACCGAAGCCCGACACCGTGGATGCCGGTGCCCAGGGGCCGACGTCCGAGGACGCCGGTGCCGGGACGCGGTCCGGACCCGAGTTCCACAGCACGGCGGCGGTGCCCCAGCAGCAGCCGGAGCAGTACGACACGACAGTTGAGGTCGACGGCGGGAGGCATCGTGCGGGGTGACGAGACGCAGCTGAACTCGACCGGGGAGAACCTCCGGACGAGAAGCGGGCCGCGCCACGCGGCCCCCCGGAAGTCGTTGCTGACGAAGCTGCACATACCCGCGGGCAAGGCCTTCGCGCTCGCCGCGATGCCGACGGCCGTCTTCGTGGGCATGGGGCTCACCCCCAAGCTCGCGCTGGCCGACGACACCATGGACATTCCCTTCGCGCCCGGCCCCTGCGTGACCCGCTCCGACGAGCCGAGCGAGTCCCCGTCCCCGTCCGCGTCGGAGACGAAGTCGCCGTCCCCGTCCCCGTCCGCCACCGATTCCGGTGGCAAGGGCGACACGGCGACGCCGAAGCCCACGGCGACCCCGTCGGCGAGCGACGCAGCGAAGCCGGAGGCGGAGGCGAAGGCCGCCGACGCGCCCGCCGCCGACGCGCCGAGCGCCTCGCCCACCCCCACGAAGTCGACGAACCCGCTCGACCCGCTGGGCGTCGGCGACGCGCTGAAGGACCTCTTCGACGGACCGGACAAGGCCACGGCGAGCCCGTCCCCGAGCACCGCGTCCCCGAAGCCGTCGCAGAGCGACACCGCCAAGCCGGCGGAGAAGGCCACGGAGAAGGCCACGGAGAAGGCCACGGAGAAGGCCACGGAGAAGGCCACGGAGAAGGCCACGGAGAAGGCCACGGAGAAGGCCGCGGGCGCCGCGAAGGAGACCGCCGACAAGACCGCCGCCGCCATCCGCGATGCCGCGGACAAGGCCGGCAAGCCGGTCAAGGAGCTCGACGACAGCGTCAAGGGACTCGGCGTCAAAAAGGACGCGGACATCCCGGACGGCGCCAAGGAGCGCTTCCCGTGTCCGACGGCCGACCCCGAGGCGCTGGCCGCGGCCGACCTGGAAACAGGTGTGCCGCTGCTCCCGACCGACCCGTGGATCCTGGACAGCTCGCTGCTCACCCTCAACGGGCTCGACTACAAGGGCATCGTCGAGGTGAAGACGCAGGACGGCACCATCAAGAAGGTGCTGAAGTTCACCGCGAGCTCCGTCGACATCAAGGACCTCCACCAGCTGACGGTCGGTCCGAACGGGACCACGGCCCACGTCCAGGCGCGCAAGGGCTCCACGTCCACCATCCGCGACGGGACGGTGACGATGTACACGGAGGAGCTGAAGGGGAACCTCTTCGGCCTCATCCCGGTGACGTTCAGCCCGCAGACCCCGCCGCCGCTCAACGTCCCCTTCGCCTTCTTCACCAAGGTCAAGGTGACCCAGGCGGGCCAGTTCGGCGGCACGCTCAAGGTCCCCGGGCTGCACAACTACTTCACCGGCGCCAACAGCTAGCGCTGGGGCCGGAAGGGTGCACCGGCTCGCGGCGTCCGGCACGGCACCTCGCCGCGTTGTCGCCTCGCCCGAGTGCGTCCGGCACGAGGGCCGTCCTGCGCCGTGCGACGCACCGCACCGGACGCCGCGAGCTTCCCGGCAATCCTTTCCGGCCACAGCACCAGGCGCCAACAGCTGGGCGCCATGGACCCGTTCGGGAGCCGCACAAAGGCCGGTGGGCCGCACTCCTTCCGGAGCGCGGCCCACCGGCCTTTCCGTACGGGTACGGGCCGCGTCAGTCGCGCGCCCCGCCGCCGACATGGTGCACTCGCACCATGTTCGTCGTGCCCGGGATGCCGGGGGGCGAGCCGGCCGTGATGACCATCGTGTCGCCCTCGTTGTAGCGGTCCAGCTTGAGGAGTTCCGCGTCGACCAGGTCGACCATCGCGTCCGTGTTGTCCACGTGCGGGACGACGTGGGCCTCGACGCCCCAGCTCAGGGCGAGCTGGTTGCGGGTGGACTCGTCCGTGGTGAAGGCCAGGATGGGCTGTGCGGCGCGGTAGCGGGAGAGCCGACGGGCCGTGTCGCCGGACTTGGTGAAGGCGACCAGTGCCTTGCCGTTCAGGAAGTCCGCGATCTCGCAGGCGGCACGGGCCACCGAACCGCCCTGGGTGCGGGGCTTCTTGCCCTGCACCAGCGGCTGGAGGCCCTTGGCGAGCAGCTCCTGCTCGGCGGCGACGACGATCTTCGACATCGTCTTGACCGTCTCGATCGGGTACGCGCCCACGCTGGACTCGGCCGACAGCATGACCGCGTCCGCGCCGTCCAGGATCGCGTTGGCGACGTCGGACGCCTCGGCGCGGGTCGGCCGCGAGTTGGTGATCATCGACTCCATCATCTGGGTCGCCACGATCACCGGCTTGGCGTTCCGCCGGCAGAGCTCCACCAGGCGCTTCTGCACCATCGGGACCTTCTCCAGCGGGTACTCGACGGCCAGGTCGCCACGGGCGACCATCACACCGTCGAACGCCATGACGACGCCCTCCATGTGCTCGACGGCCTGCGGCTTCTCGACCTTGGCGATGACGGGGACCCGGCGGCCTTCCTCGTCCATCACCTTGTGGACGTCCTTGACGTCATTGGCGTCCCGTACGAAGGAGAGCGCCACCAGGTCGCAGCCCATCCGCAGGGCGAACCGCAGGTCCTCGACGTCCTTCTCGGACAGGGCCGGGACGTTGACCGCCGCGCCGGGCAGGTTGATGCCCTTGTGGTCGGAGACGACACCGCCCTCGATGACGATGGTCCTGACCCGGGGCCCGTCGACCGCGACGACCTTCAGCTCGACGTTGCCGTCGTTGATCAGGATCGGGTCGCCCTTGGCGACGTCGCCGGGCAGACCCTTGTAGGTCGTGCCGCAGATCGACTTGTCGCCGGGGACGTCCTCCGAGGTGATGGTGAACTCGTCCCCGCGGACCAGCTCGACGGGGCCCTCGGCGAACTTCGCCAGGCGGATCTTCGGACCCTGGAGGTCGGCGAGGACACCGACCGCACGGCCGGTCTCGGCGGCGGCCTTGCGGACCCGGTCGTAACGACCCTGGTGCTCCTCGTGGCTGCCGTGACTGAAGTTGAAGCGGGCCACGCTCATGCCGGCCTCGATCAGAGCGACGAGCTGCTCGTGGGAGTCGACGGCGGGACCGAGTGTGCAGACGATTTTGGAACGGCGCATGAGGCGGATCCTATCGGTTTGTTTCGCTACGGAATATTCCGTCTGGTGGAAGGTACAAAGGGGCGCGGGGGTGCTCAGTTGTGGTCCTGTCCGACGAGCGCGAAGGTCTGGACGGCGATCTCCAGCTCCTCGTCCGTCGGTACCACGGCGACCGCGACCCGTGCGTAGTCCGGCGAGATCAGCCGCGATGCGCCGGACCGTGCGGCGTTCAGATCCGCGTCCACCGCCAGGCCGAGCTCCTCCAGCCCGGCGATCGCAGCCTCCCGTACCGGTGCCGAGTTCTCCCCGACCCCCGCCGTGAACACCACGGCATCCACCCGCCCGAGGACCGCCGAATAGGCGCCGATGTACTTCTTCAGCCGGTGCACGTAGATGTCGAACGCCAGCGCCGCGCGCTCGTCGCCCGCGTCGATCCGGCGCCGGATCTCCCGCATGTCGTTGTCGCCGCAGAGCCCGAGCAGGCCGCTCCTCTTGTTGAGCAGTTCGTCGATCTCGTCCGTCGACATCCCCGCCACCCGCCTGAGGTGGAAGGTGACGGCCGGATCGATGTCGCCGGAGCGCGTCCCCATCACCAGCCCCTCCAGCGGGGTCAGCCCCATCGAGGTGTCCACGCACCGGCCGCCCGCCACCGCCGAAGCCGAGGCGCCGTTGCCCAGGTGCAGCACGATGACATTGACCTCCTCGGGGGCACGTCCCAGCAGCTCGGCGGCCTTCCGGGAGACGTACGCGTGCGAGGTGCCGTGGAATCCGTAGCGCCGGATCCGGTGCGCGTCGGCGGTCTCGGTGTCGATCGCGTACCGCGCCGCGTACTCCGGCATCGTGGTGTGGAAGGCCGTGTCGAAGACCGCCACCTGCGGAAGGTCCGGGCGCAGGGCCCGCGCGGTACGGATACCGACGATGTTCGCCGGGTTGTGCAGCGGGGCCACCGGGACCAGGCGCTCGATCTCCTCCAGTACCTCGTCGTCGATGACCACCGGCTCGGTGAAGCGCAGCCCGCCGTGCACCACGCGGTGCCCGATCGCCGCCAGCGCGGGGGAGTCCAGGCCCAGCCCGTCGGCGGCCAGCTCCTCGGCCGCCGCCTTCAGCGCGGACTCGTGGTCGGCGATCGGGCCGACCCGCTCACGCGACTCGGCGCCCCCGCCGACCAGCGGGGTGTGCACCAGCCGGGAGGTCTCCTCGCCGATCCGTTCGACCAGTCCGGCCGCGAGCCGGGAGTGGTCGCTCATGTCCAGGAGCTGGTACTTCACCGACGACGAACCGGAGTTGAGAACGAGAACGCGATGCGCGGCCACGGCGGAAGGGCCTTCTGCGGTCGGGGTGGTCATGCGGTTCGCTCCTCGCTCTGGGCCTGGATCGCCGTGATGGCCACGGTGGTGACGATGTCCTGGACCAGCGCGCCCCGGGACAGGTCGTTGACCGGCTTCCGCAGGCCCTGGAGCACCGGACCGACGGCCACGGCGCCCGCCGAGCGCTGCACGGCCTTGTAGGTGTTGTTGCCGGTGTTCAGGTCCGGGAAGATCAGCACCGTCGCCTGCCCCGCCACCTCGGAGCCCGGCAGCTTCATCGCGGCCACGCTCGGCTCCACCGCGGCGTCGTACTGGATGGGGCCCTCGATCCTGAGGTCCGGCCGGCTCTCGCGGACCCGGTTCGTCGCCTCGCGCACCTTGTCGACGTCGGCGCCCGACCCCGAGGTGCCCGTCGAGTACGACAGCATCGCGATCCGCGGCTCCACGCCGAAGCGGGCGGCGGTGGCGGCCGACTGGATCGCGATGTCCGCGAGCTGTTCCGCGTCCGGGTCCGGGTTGACCGCGCAGTCGCCGTACACCAGGACCTTGTCGGCGAGGCACATGAAGAAGACGGAGGAGACGATCGAGGCGTCCGCCGGGGCCTTCCCGTCTTCCGCCGCCGTGCCGGACGTGCTCGGCGCGGCCCCCTTGGTCTTGATGATCTCGAAAGCGGGGCGGATCGTCGCCGCGGTGGAGTGCACGGCCCCGGAGACCATGCCGTCCGCGAGCCCCTCCTGGACCATCAGCGTGCCGAAGTAGTTGACGTCCGCGACGACGTCGTACGCCAGCTCCAGAGTGACCCCGCGATGCGCGCGCAGCTGCGCGTACCGCTCGGCGAAGGCCTGGCGCAGTTCGGAGGACTGCGGGTCGATGAGCTGGGTGGCGGCGAGATCGATGCCGAGGTCGGCGGCCTTCTTACGGATGACGTCGGGGTCACCGAGGAGCGTGAGGTCGCAGACGTCGCGGCGCATCAGTACGTCGGCGGCGCGCAGCACCCGTTCCTCGGTGCCTTCCGGCAGGACGACCCGGCGCCGGTCGGCGCGGGCCTGTTCCAGCAGTTCGTGCTCGAACATCATCGGGGTGACACGGCCGCTGCGGGCCACCGAGATCCGGTCCAGCAGGGCGCCGGTGTCCACATGGCGCTCGAAGAGGCCGAGCGCGGTCTCCGCCTTGCGGGGCGTCGCCGCGTTCAACTTGCCTTCCATCGCGAAGAGTTGTGCCGCCGTGGGGAAGGAGCCGCCGGCCACCGAGACGACCGGGGTGCCCGGTGCGAGTCGCGCGGCCAGCTTGAGTATCTCCTCGCCGGGACGTTCGTCCAGGGTCAGCAGCACACCCGCGATCGGCGGGGTCCCGGCGCTGTGCGCGGCCAGTGAGCCGATCACCAGGTCCGCCCGGTCCCCGGGCGTGACCACCAGACAGCCCGGCGTCAGCGCGTTCAGCATGTTCGGCAGCATCGCGCCGCCGAAGACGAAGTCCAGCGCGTCCCTGGCCAGCCCGGAGTCGTCGCCGAGCAGCACCGTGCCGCCGAGCGCCGCGGTGATCTGGGTGACGGTCGGCGCGGAGAGCGCGGCGTCGTCCGGCAGCACCGAGCAGAGGACGGGGAGCCGGTCCGCCAGCCGTTCGGCGATGGCGTCGCGGTCCTCGGCCGCCACCCGGTTCACGACCATGGCGAGGACGTCGCAGCCCAGACCGGTGTACGCGCGGTAGGCGTTGCGGGCCTCGGCCCGTACGGACTCCGCGGTCTGGCCCTTCCCGCCGACCACCGCGATCACGGAGGCGCCGAACTCATTGGCGAGACGGGCGTTGAGCGCCAGTTCGTCGGGCAGCTGGGTGGCCGCGAAGTCCGTACCGAGGACCAGCACCACCTCGTACTTCTGGGCCACCTGATGGAAGCGGTCGACGAGCTGGGAGACCAGCTCGTCCGTACCCTGTTCCGCCTGGAGCGCGGACGCCTCGTGATAGTCCAGGCCGTAGGCCGACGCGGGGTCCTGGGGGAGCCGGTAGCGGGCCCGCAGCAGTTCGAACAGCCGGTCGGGCCCGTCGTGGACGAGCGGCCGGAACACTCCGACCCGGTCCACCTGACGCGTCAGGAGCTCCATGACTCCCAGATCGACGACCTGGCGGCCGTCTCCCCGGTCGATACCGGTCACGTACACGCTGCGCGTCACGCGTGCTCTCCCGTCCATTTTTGCGGTTTGGGATGGTATTGCCATGTCGACGATACCTGTGGGGGCCGAGGCGCCGCCCGCCGGGCGAAAGGCCCTGTGCGCAGGGGGTGCAGGCCCCCGCCCGTCCGGTCGGACCGGCGTCGGATCCACTGCCGCGTCCGGCGGAGCGCCCGTGCGGGCACCCCGTGACGGTCGGGAGCGCGAGGTCCAGACCTGACGTGGGACAATCGTTGTGGCTCACGGTACGGGGGATTCTGTAGTCGCCCCCGAAATGCACGACACTAGCGAGCAGGAGATACAGCACGATGCGCATCGGAGTTCTCACCGCAGGCGGCGATTGCCCAGGCCTGAACGCAGTGATCCGGTCGGTCGTGCACCGAGCCGTGGTGGGTCACGGCGATGAAGTCATCGGTTTCGAGGACGGGTTCAAGGGGCTCCTCGACGGTCACTTCCGCCCCCTCGACCTCAATGCGGTCAGTGGCATCCTGGCCCGTGGCGGGACCATCCTCGGCTCGGCCCGGCTGGAGCGCGACCGGCTGCGCGAGGCCGCCGAGAACTGCGCCGAGCTGAGCCGTCGTTACGGCATGGACGCGCTGATCCCGATCGGCGGCGAAGGCACCCTCACCGCCGCGCGGATGCTGTCGGACGCCGGAATGCCCGTCGTCGGCGTTCCCAAGACCATCGACAACGACATCTCCGCCACCGACCGCACCTTCGGCTTCGACACGGCGGTGGGCGTAGCCACCGACGCCATAGACCGCCTCAAGACCACCGCCGAATCGCACCAGCGGGTCATGGTCGTCGAGGTGATGGGCCGCCACGCCGGCTGGATCGCGCTGGAGTCCGGAATGGCGGGCGGCGCGCACGGCATCTGCCTTCCCGAGCGCCGCTTCCAGGTCGAGGACCTGGTCAAGATGGTCGAGGAACGCTTCGCGCGCGGCAAGAAGTTCGCGGTCATCTGCGTCGCCGAGGGCGCGCACCCGGCCGAGGGCTCCATGCCGTACGCCAAGGGCGAGATCGACCAGTACGGTCACGAGCGCTTCCAGGGCATCGGCAACCGGCTGGCCATCGAGCTGGAGACCCGGCTCGGCAAGGAGGCCCGGCCGGTCATTCTCGGTCATGTGCAGCGCGGCGGCACGCCGACCGCGTACGACCGGGTGCTCGCCACCCGCTTCGGCTGGCACGCGGTGGAGGCCGCGCACCGGGGCGACTTCGGCCGGATGACGGCCCTGCGCGGCAATGACATCGAGATGGTTCCGCTCGCCGATGCCATCACCCGGCTCAAGACGGTGCCCGCGGACCGGATGGACGAGGCCGAATCGGTCTTCTGATCCCGGGCCACGCGGCTGCGGCGTGGTGCGCCGCGGCGCCGTAAGGAGTGGCCGACGGCCCCGGCTGTCCCTCGTGGACGGTCGGGGCCGTTTGTCGTTCCCGCTGGTGGCCAGGGGGCGATCTGCTCACCGGAGAGGACGTCGGTGCCGTCCACGCGGTCGTGGCGAAGACGGCGGTGGCGGCGAAGACGGCGAAGACGGCGGTGGCGGCGATGGTGGCGGCCCGGCCCGTGCTCCAAGTGCTCGGCGGATTGGTGGAGTTCGCGCTCGACTTCCGGGCGCCTTCCGGCCCGAGCGACGGCGGCGGGGCGGTCGCCGGGCGGTTGTCGAGCGGTCGCCGGGCCGCCGCCAGGCTGTTGTCGAGCGGTCGCGCCCGGTGCGGCGCGTCGCCGAGTAGGCGGGGTGAAAATGCCAAAGGCGTACCCGACGCACCCGGAATGGAGAATTCCGCCCCTGTGTGATCATCCCAAACCGCTGTCAAAAAGTTGATGATCTTCTGGTTGATATCCCGGAAATAAACTCGCGAGTAAAGTGCTACTTTTTCGTCGTGACAGTTCGCCAAGGCAACCGGATGGGGGAGCCTGTGTCGTCGATGAATGAGCGGGAAGAATTACTTTCCGACGTGCGCATATTTCTTCGGCAGGACTCCGTTCTGATCGAGGCCGAGGACGGGGTATTCCTGAGGGGCGGTCGGGGCGACCTCTTCATCAAGAGCCCGTCCGCGTATGCCTGGCTGAGCCGGCTCGCCCCGGTGCTTTCCGCCGGAACCACCCTGCGCGAACTGTGCGCCGGACTGGACGAGGCGCGCACCGGAACGCTCACCGGCCTGGTGCGCCACCTCGCCGACCACGGGTTCGTGCGGACACTCGCCACAGAGGGCGACGCTCTGCTCGACGCCGCCGAGCGGACCCGCTTCGCCCCGCAGCTCGCCTTCCTCTCCCATCACACCGACACGCCCCGTGCGGCGCTGCGCCGGGTGCGGGACGCGCGGGTCGTCATCGCCGGTGCGGGGGCCGGGGCGCTCACGGCGGCCCGCACCCTGCTGCGCAACGGCGTCACGCGGATCGCGCTGCTCGGCCCCTGTGCCACCGACCCGGACGGCACACGGGCCCTCGGGGAAGAGGTGCGCGCCCTGGCCGCAGCCGGGGTGTCCGCGCAGGTGGAAGGGCTGTCGCCGGACTGGGCCGGCGACTGGACGGACCAGGTGGCCGCCTGGCGGCCGACCGCCGTCCTGGCCACCGCGCACGGGGTGCCCGGGGCACTGACCGGTCCGCTGGCCGGTCTCGCCCGCGCCGCGGGCGCCGCCTTCCTCGCCGCCCGCGGCCATGGGCGGATCGTCGTCAAGGGGCCGCTGGCCGCGCCCGACGGCGGATCGGCCTGCTGGGACTGCCTGCGGCTGCAGCTCGCCGCGAACGCCTCGGACGAGCTGGTCGCCCGGATACTGCGGGACGAGTCGCCGACCGCCGTCCACCACCGGCTCTTCGCCGCACCGGCACCCCCGGCCGGGAATTCCGCGCTCACGGCGATCGTGGATTCCGCCATCGGCAGTGAATTGGCCACGGAACTCTTCAAATTCCTCTCGGGCGCATTGGACTCCGATCTCGTCGGTGCCGTGGTCGTCCAGGACTCGGAAAATCTCGAAACGTGGCGCGAGTTGATTCCGCTTCGCGCGGACTGCCCTTGCTGCGGGCCGCAGGAATACGAAGAATCAGTCGGACTCAAGGCATTTCATAATGGCGATGCCGACCTCGCCGAAAGCGCGGAGGAGCGGACGGCCCGCTACAGCGCGGTCCTCGCCCCGACCACCGGTCTGCTGCGCGCGTTCGACGACGACGATCTGCCTCAGGCGCCCCTGCGCGCGGCCCGGCTGCTCACCGCGGCGTCCGCCGCGACCGACGTGTACGGGTTCAGCGTCGGCACCTCCCTCGACGCCCGTGCCGACGCCGTCGAACGCGCCCTGCGCCATGCCGCCGCCCACGCCCCCTCTCCCGTGCCCGTGAGCCGCACCACGGCTGCCCTGCTGCGCTCCGAGGGCGCGGTGGTGGCGCGGACGGTGCCGCCGGGCCGTCCGGACGACGCCGCCCTCGCCGCCGCGACCGCCGACGACCCGCCGAGGCCCTGGACACCCGCGCTGCGCCTGCGCGACGACGCCACCGTATGGGTGCCGCTGGACCGGCCGGTCGCGGACGGCCCCACCGCGATCGCGGGATTCGGCGCCGGAGCGACCGCCCGGGAGGTCATCGGCGCCGCGCTGACCTCGATGCTCCTGGCCGAGCGGCTCGACGACTGGCTCGACGGGGCGGTCCTCGCCGAACCGGTCGACGCCGCCCGCGACATCGACGCCCTGCACGCACCGCTCGCGCTCGCCCTGGGGCGCACCGGTGTGCTGCGCGTCCAGTCCCTCAGGGACCCCGACGACGACGGAGACGTCACGGACGTGGTCGCCGCCCGCTACGAGACCGAGGGGCGCGTCCTCCAGGTCGCGGCGGCGGGCCCGACGCGCCGGGCGGCCGTCGGCGCGGCTCTGCTCGAACTGGCCGGCCGGGCCGAGCAGTCCGACCCGTACGCCCACCCGGACGGCCCCGGAACCGTCCTGTGCCCCGCGCACTGGCCCGCCGTGGACTGCGTACCGCTCGGAGCACCGGCGCAGCCCGCGGACCGGCCGGACGCGGAGCCGGGCGGCACGGACCCCGACCGGGTCGTCGCCCTGCTCGCGGCCCGCGGTCGTGACGTCCTGCTGCTCCCGCTGGCCCCGGCGGCCCTGCCTTCCGCCCCGGACGGCTCCGCCGTCGTCCTCGCCGGGCGCGTGTTCGTCACGCCACCGGTGCCTCGGCCGCAGGACTGAGCCGGCGCACCCCTCCCGACTTCCCCGTGCCGAGCACGGGGAGGGCTCGGGCACCCCGCCCGAGTCAGCACATCCAGCACATGCGGAACATCCCGTACGTCGACATGTCTACGTCGCACGTCTGTATATCCGCATATCCCTAAAAAGGAGAAACATCATGGGTACGAACAACGACTTCGCCGACCTGTCCGCCGAGACCTTCCAGGTCGAGGTCGTCGGCGCGGAGAACGACCCGACCCTGCTCGCCTGGTCCTGCACGGGCAGCACCAACAGCTGCTGCTCCACCTCGGGCACCCCGATCGGCGAAGGTGCCTGAGCGAGGACAGCAGGCTTCCGCCTGACGGCCGAAGCCCTCTGCTAGCAACGGTGTGAGCCGTGGCGGTCCGGGCCTCACGGGCCGGGCCGCCACGGCGCCCTCACGAAGAGACTGGTCGCCCGTGACACACAGCACGTCCCTCACGTCCCTCACGACCCTTCCCACCGGAACCGCGCTGGACCACCGTCTCGAAGAGTTCCGGCTCGCCCTGCACGCGCAACTGGCGCGGCTCGACGGCCTCCCGGGCCGATGCGATCCCCTGCGGGGGGCCGATGTGCCGGTCCGCGCGCTGGGCCTGACGGTGGACCGGCGCGATTCCGGCCGACCCGTTTCCGACCGGTCCGATTCAGGCCGGTCCGTCTCCGACCGGTCCGCCGGACCCGTATCGCACCCGGCCCCGCTCGTCCTGCCGGTCCACCTCTACGGCGACACCGTCCTGGTCGGTCCCGCCCACGACGCGAGCCGCGCGCCCCGCCCCTGCGCCGCCTGTCTGCGGCGCCGCTGGGCCACCGTACGGCCGGAGCGTGAGCGCGAGGCGCTGGAGCGGGGTGGCGCGTACGTGGTGGCCGGCCCCGGCAGCCCGGTGCCGGCCGAATGGGGCGTGCCGTCCGTGGTCGCCGCCCTCTCCGACCTCGCCGAGGCCTGGCACCGCCGTACCGCGACACCCGACACCGACACCGGCAGCGACACCGGCCGGAGTGCCGATGTACTGGAGATCGATCTCGGCTCCGGCGCGATCACCCGATTTCCGCTCCTCGCCCACCAGGGCTGTCCCGAGTGCGCCGAGGCACGCGTCGACGAGCCGCCCACCGCGCACGGCTTCCCGCGTTCCCGGCCCGTGCCGCACCCGGGCGCGACCCGGCTCGCCCACTGGAGCGCGTACCGGCTGCCGACCGACGCGCTGGCCAACCGTCTGTGCGGCGCGCTCGCCGCCGGGGCGGGCTTCAACCGCCTCTCCGTCGGCATCAACGCCCCGGTCAGCGGTCTTCTGCGGCTCGGCGGGCGGACGACGGAGCGGGCCACGCTGTACGAGATCACCTGGGGCGGGCACGCCGACACCTACCGGGAGAGTCTCGCGCTCGGCCTGCTCGAAGGGCTCGAACGGTACGCGGGACAGCGCCCCCTCAGCCGCGGCCCCGCCCTGCGCGCCGCGTTCGCCGACCTCGACGGGCCCGGTCGGTCCGACGACGAGGATCCCGCCCATGCCTCCGCCCCCGAGGGCGCCCGCCGTCCGGACGGGCAGGCCGGGGCCGCCGTCCGGGGACCCGCCCTCGACCCGCGCGACACCGTTCTGTACCCGCCCGACTTCTACACCCGGGACCACGGCAGGTCCCTCGCCCCCTTCCGGCCCGACCGCGAGATCGACTGGGTCTGGGGCCATTCCTTCGCCCGCGGCGGCCCCCTCCTGGTCCCCGCCCAGCTCGCCTACTACGGCCCGCAGCGCCTGGGGGAACAGTTCCTCGTCGGCTCCTCCAGCGGCTGCGCGACCGGCGGCTGCCTGGAGGAGGCGGCCCTGCACGGACTGCTCGAACTCGTCGAGCGGGACGCCTTCACCGTGGCCTGGTACTCGGCCGCCGCCCTGCCCGAGATCGACCCGGCGAGCTGCGCCGACCCCCGTACGGCCGCCGCGATCGACCGGATGCACGCGCTGGGCTACGACGTCCGCCTGTTCGATCTGCGGCTGGACCTGCCGATCCCGATCGTGCTGTGCGCGGCGGTCCGGCGCACCCCGGGGCCGGGCAACCTCTGTCTGTCGGCGGGCATCGACCACGACCCGCGCGGTGCCGCGCTGACCGCCGTCCGCGAGGTCGCCAGCTACCTGCCGGGCTTCGACGAACGGGTACGCGGCGTCGAGGACGAACTGCGTTCGCTGGCCGCGGACTACGGCACCCTGACCGACCTGCGACAGCACGGGATGCTGTACGGGCTGCCGGAGATGGCCGCGCACGTCCCCTTCCTGCACCGCCCGCGCACCGTGCTGCGCACCCTCGACGAGACGTTCGCCGACTGGCGACGGCCCCGGCACACCGACCTCGCCGACCAGTTGCGCCACTGCGTCGACCTGGTGCGCGAGGTCGCCGACGACGTGATCGTGGTCGAGCAGACCTGTCCCGAGCAGGAGGCCGCCGGGGTACGGACCGCCGCCGTCATCGCACCCGGGCTCGTCCCCATCGACTTCGGCTGGCACTACCAGCGCGTCCTGAACACCGACCGGCTGCGCACCGCGGCATGGCGCGCGGGCAAGCGCGCCGAACCGCTCGGCGAGCAGGACATCCATCGTCACCCGCACCCGTTCCTGTGACCGAGAGGACCACCGTGGCAACGGACACCGACACCGTGCTGGCCTATGTCGACGCGGTACGCGACCGGTCGCGCGGGGCGATGGACCCCGACGGCTTCGCCCCCGACTGGCACGACCGGCCGTCCCCGCACACCCGTCACCCGGGCGCCCCGCGCATCGCCCTGCCTCCCGCGAGCCTCGCCCGCCGCGAGCCGGCCGCCCTCGACGGCTTCACCCTCGACCTGCTCGCCGAGACCCTGCACCTGGCCGCGGGCCCGCTGTCCCGGCGCTGGCAGATCGACTGGAACCTCGACGGCCTCCAGCGCACCCGCCTGCGCACCGCCGCCTGGGGCCGCGGCACCCCGTCCGGCGGGGCCAACTACCCCTGGGAGCTGTACTGGCTGCCCGCGCCCGGTCTGCCCGTCGCGCCCGGCCTCCTGCACTATGACAGCGGCCATCACGCCCTGGCCCGGCTCGCCACGGGCGACCTGACGGCGGCGGTCCGCGCCGCGCTGCCGCCGGACCAGCACCCGGACACGGGCGCCGTCGACGACGCCTCGGGCGGCTACCTGGTGTGCACGGTCCGCCCCTGGAAGACGGCGTTCAAGTACGGCGGCTTCTCCTACCACGTCGCCACCCACGACATCGGTGTGCTCCTGGGCACCTGGACGGCTCTGTCCCGTGCCGTCGGCGTCGAGGCCGCCCCCCGCCTCTGGTTCGACGAGCACGCGCTGAACGCCGCGCTGGGCCTGGACCCGGCCGAGGAATCGGTGCACGCCGTGCTTCCCCTGGCCTGGCAGCGACCGCACCCCGCCACCGGGTCCGCCGCCCGCCGTGCCGCGCCCGTCGCCGCGACCGGCGCGGCCTCCTGGCGCGCACGGCCGGGCGAGACCTCGCGCCGTACCCGCGTCTTCCCGGCCGCCGAAGCGGTACGGCGGGCGACGGCGCGCACCGCCCCGGACCCGGCACCGCCGCCGGAACCCCCGGCCCCCGGGACGTCCGCCCCCGCCGTGCCGCTCCCCGCGCCCCGCCCGCCCGGCGCCGACCTGGGTAGCGTGCTGTCCGCCCGCAGGTCCGCCAACGGCCGTCTCGATCCCCGCGCCCCGCTGACCGCCGCCGAACTGGCCGACGTACTGCACGGCGCGGCCGGCGCCGCCCCCGGCGTTCCCGGCACCCCGCTCACCGAGATCCTCGTCGCCGTCCGGCGCGTCGAGGGCGTCCCGCCCGGCAACTACCGCTACGACCCCCACCGGCACGCCCTCGCCCCCACCGGTCCGCTCACCTCGACGGCGACGCCCACGCGGCCCGGACAAGGCGACTACGCGATGCGGAACTACGCCGTCACGCACGCCGCCGTGTTCCTGGCCCTCGCCTGGCGCCCGGCCCGTGCCCTTGCCGCGTTCGGGCCGCGCGCCTACCGGGCCGCGCACGCCGAGGCCGGGGCGAGCGCCCAGCTGCTCCACCTTGCCGCGCAGGCGGACGGACTCGGCTGCGGAATGGCCCTCGGAATGGACGCCCGCGCCGTCGACGAGGCCCTCACGGGCGAGGACCCCGGACTGCGCACCACCCTCTGCCTGTTCCTCGGGCACCTGCTGCCGGGGGAGGCCCGGCTCGACGACCGCCTCTGCTGATCCCGTATCCCTCGCACCATCCCCCCGCGACCGCCCGTTCCACGCCAGGAGCCCTGTGTCTTCCGACCGTTCCGACCGCCCCTACGCCGCCCACCCCCACCTCCACGGCGATCTGCTGGTCTTCACCGCCGACGGCGACGTGTGGGGTGTCCCGGTGACGGGCGGCCGGGCCCGGCGCCTGACCGCCGACCACACCCGCGTCGGCCACCCCCGCATTTCCCCCGACGGGACCCTGCTCGCCTGGACGTCGACCCGGGACGGCGCGGCGGAGGCGTACGCCGCCCCGCTCGACGGCGCCGGGTCCCCGCGCAGACTCACCCATTTCGGCCACGCCCGCACCCGGGTCGCGGGCTGGACCCCCGGCGGCGAGGTCCTCGTGCTGAGCGCCCAGCACACCCACTCGCCCCTGGCCACCTGGGCCTGGGCCGTGCCCCCGGACGGCGGCGCGCCCCGGCGGCTGCCGTACGGGCCGGTGGGCGACCTCGCGTACGGACCGCACGGCGAGGTGGTGCTGGGCAGCGCCAAGCTGCTGCCCGAGGCCGCCTACTGGAAGGGCTACCGGGGCGGCGCCGTGGGCCGGCTGTGGATCGGCGACGACACGGACGCCCGGTTCGAGCCCCTCGTACCGAAGGGGCACGGCGACCGTCAGGCCGAGCTGGAGTGCCCGCTCTGGCTCACCGGGTCCGGCGGGGCAGACGGTCCGGCCGCCCGTGTCGGCTTCCTGAGCGACGCGGACGGCCGGGCCCGCCTCTGGTCGAGCCTGCCCGACGGCCGCGACCCGCGCCCGCACACGCCCGATTCCGCCCACCGCGGGTTCGGCGCGCGCGACGCCGCCACCGACGGGAGCCGTGTGGTCTACCGGAGCGGCGGCGATCTGTGGCTGCTCGCGGACACCTCGCCCGGCACCGAGCCGGTGCGGGTGGACGTACGGCTGACCGGCGCGCGGACCGGGCGCGTGCCGTACAGCGTCAGCGCGGCCGACTGGGCCGGCGACTTCGCGGGCGGGCCGGCCGGAACAGCCGGTTTGCTGGAGGTACGGGGCACCGTGCATCTGCTGCCCGAAGCAGGGACCGCGACCGGCACGGTGTCCGTCGCACTGGCGCAGCGGCCGGGCGTACGGTGCCGGCTGCCGCAGCCGCTGGGGGCGGGCGGCGGCGTGGCCTGGGTGTCGGACGTCGAGGGCGCCGACGCGCTGGAGATCCTGTCCGCACCCCTACCGGCACCGGCGCCCGAACCCGCGCCCACACCCGCCCCCGCGCCCGAGCCCCGGGTGCTCGCGGCCGGTCGGCTGGGCCGGGTCCTGGAGTTGCGCGCCTCCCCGGACGGCCGCTCCCTGGCCGTCGCCGCGCACGACGGCCGGCTCCTCGTGGTCGACGTGGCCTCCGGCGAGGTCACCGAGCTGGACCGCAGCGCGCACGAGGAGGTCACCGGGCCGACGTTCTCTCCCGACTCGGCGTGGCTGGCCTGGTCGCACCCGGGGCCCGGGGGCCTGCGTCAGATCCGGCTCGCCAGGGTCGCGGGCGACGGTGGCCCGGTCGTCGAGGCGACCGGACACCGGTTCCGCGACGAGGCACCCGCCTTCACCTCCGACGGTGCGCACCTGGCCTTCCTGTCCGACCGGGTGTTCGACCCCGAGTACGAGACGCACGTGCTCGACCTCGGATTCATCGCCGCGAAGCGCCCCTACCTGCTGACCCTGACCGCCGACGCCCCGTCTCCTCTGCTCGACCCGCCCACCGCCGGACTCCCGGCATCCGTCACCACGGCCGCCACGGCGGTCGACGCCGAGGGCCTGGCCGACCGGGTCGTCGCCTTCCCTGTGCGGGCCGCCGACTACAGGGCGCTGACGGCCGTCGACGGGGCGCTGCTGTGGATCCGTACTCCCGCCGTGGGCACCCTCGGCGACTGCTGGGCGGGCGTCGACACCCCGCCGCCGCGCGCCCGACTCGAACGATGGGACCTGCGCACCCGTACGCTCGCCACCGTGCGCGAGGGCGTCGACGCGTACGAGCCGGCCGGTGACGGCGGCCACCTGCTGGTCCACGACGGCCAGGACCTGCTCGTTCGTCCATCCGGCACCGACCGGCCGGACCGGCCCGTCGACCTGTCCCTGGTCCGTACCACCGTGGACCCGGCGGCCGAGTGGGCCCAGGCCTTCGCCGAGGACGAGCGGCTGATGCGGGACAACGTGTGGCGCCCCGACCTCCCCGAGCTCGACAGCGGCGAGGGCGGCCCCTGGGCCCGGCGTCGGCCGCTGCTCGAACGGATCGGCACCGCCGACGAGTTCACCGACCTGCTCTGGGACACGCACGGCGACCTGCGCTGCTCGCACGCCTACGTCTGGCCCCGGGCCGCCACCGGCCCGGTCACCGAGCGGCCGGGCCTGCTCGGCGCCGACCTGGCACGGGACGCGGACGGAACCTGGCGCATCGCGCGGATCGTGCCGGGGGAGAGCTCGGCGCCGGGCGCCCGGTCGCCGCTGGCCGTCCCCGGCACGGGGCTGCGCGCGAGGGACGCGCTCCTGGCCGTGGACGGTCACCCGGTGGACTCCGCGGCCGGGCCCGCGCCGCTGCTGCGGGGCGCGGCGGAGCGGCCGGTCGTACTGACGGTGCGTCCGGCGGCGGGCGGCCCGGTCCGGCGGGTGACGGTCGTGCCGCTGGCCTCCGAGGCGGCCCTGCGCTACCACGACCTGGTCCGCGGCCGGCGTGCCCGGGTGCGTGAGCGGAGCGGCGGACGCCTCGGCTACCTCCACGTACCGGACATGGTGGCGAACGGCTGGGCGCAGCTCCACCGGGACCTGCGCGCCGAGGCGGGCGCCGACGGTCTCCTGGTCGACTTCCGGGAGAACAGCGGCGGCCACCTCTCGTCCCTGGTCCTCGAACGCCTCGCCCGCCGTCCCGTGGGCTGGCAGCTGCGCCGCGGCAGCCGGCCGCAGTCCTGTCCCGAGCCGGCGGCGCGCGGTCCGCTGGTCTTCCTCGCCGACGAGCTGTCCGGCTCGGACGGCGACAACGTCGTGGCCGCGGTGCGCGCGACGGGCCTGGGCCCGGTGGTGGGCGTACGGACCTGGGGCGGGGTACGGGGGATGGAGGTCCGCCACCGGCTGGTCGACGGCACCCGCCTCGTCCACCCGCGCGGCACCTTCTGGTTCCAGCACGGCGGATGGGGGCTGGAGAACCACGGCGTCGAACCGGACGTGGAGGTGCGGGTCGCCCCCCACGACCGGGCGGCGGGCCGGGATCCCCAGCTGGAGCGGGCCGTCGAGATCGCCCTGCGCTCCCTGGCCACCACCCCCGCCCTCCGGGCTCCGGCGCTGCCCGCGCAGCCCGGCTGACGGTGCCTGCCGCACCCCGGCCGCGGCTCGGCGGGCGTTCCGGGCCCTCGGGCCGACCCGCCGAGGGCTGCCGGAACCGCCGCGCTCACACCCACCCGGGCGGACCGGGGGTGTCGGTTCTCCTTCCCCCCGGCGGCCCCGGACACGCGGACACGGCCGGCCGCCGACGAGCGGCGCGGCCACCGGACGCGGGACGGCTCACCCGGCCGTTCCCTGCGCCCCCGCCGTCTGCCAGAACCGTTCCACGATCCTCACCAGGAATGCCCGTCCGGCGTCGCCCGTCGCCCCGGCGCTTTCCGTGCCCGTGCTGCTCCAGCTGAGCGTGGACACCATGAGCGCCTGGTAGTCGGTGTGCAGCTGTTCCAGTACGTCCTGCAGGAACCCGCGCTCCAGCGGCACCAGCTTCGCCACCGGCCGGACATGGGCCTGCCAGCGTGTCGTCACCGCGCCGCGCAACAGCTCCGCCAGCTCCTCCTCCCGGCCGGACACCGCCACGAACCCGGCGGCCGTCAGCCCCAGCACCTCGCTGAGAGCCGCGGACTGGCGTTCATTGCCGCGCCAGCGCCCCGACTCCTCCATCCGCAGATACGCGGAGGCGGTCAGCCCCAGCAGACGCGCCAGCTCCTCCACGGCCAGCTCCCGGGCCACCCGGTGCTCCCGCAGGGTGCGCGCGGCCGTCAGCAGCTCGCCCGGCGAGCACCACAACACTCCGGCCAGCGCCGTGAGTTCGTACTCGCTCGGAACGGCGAGCCCACGCTCCCAGGCGATCACCGTCTCGGTGCTGACGCGGAGTCCGTACTGGGCTCCGAGACCGTACGCGACATGGCCGGGAAGCATCCCCAGGGCCTCGCGGAGTCGGCGCGCGGCGGGGGCGTTGAAGGGCGGGGAGGGGTGCACGGCCCCACCGTAGGAGTCGACACGCCCTCTGACTACGGTGTGTTCCACCGATATCACGGCTCGTATGAACGTCCTAGTACTGCAACCGCATGCTGCCCATCGTCGACCGGGGCTGGATCGAGGTGTGCCCTGTCATTTCCTGGGCCGCTCCCGACGGGAGGCGCGGCTTCCGGTACGGCACACCCCTTGCAGGGGAGGAACTGCCGGTGCTCCTGGCCGACGCCGACAACTGGGAGTATCCCGACAGCGGCGAGTGGATCGGCTGTCTGATGCTCGCTCTCACCGAGAAGGGACGTCGGATCCCCTGGTGAGCCGCGGACGGTCACTGCTCCCGCATGCCCCACGGAGAGCCATACGCGCTGAGCAGGTCCAGGAAGGGGCGGGCGGGGAAGGCCTCCGGGCCGAGGACTCCCGCGCCGGTCCACGCGCCCGTGGCCAGGAGTTCGAGGGCGACGACCGGGTTGACGGCCGTCTGCCACACCACGGCCTGGGAGCCGTACTCGGCCATCGACCACTGGTTGTCGACCACGTGGTAGAGGTAGACCTCGCGTGGTGCGCCGTCCTTGGTGCCGCGCACCCAGGTGCCCGCGCAGGTCTTGCCGTGCATGCGCTCGCCCAGCGTCGCCGGGTCCGGCAGGCAGGCGGCCACGACGTCGCGGGGCGACACGCCCACCGGACCCGCAGCGCTCGGCACGGTCACCAGGTCGGTGCGGTCCAGGCCCAGGAGGTGCAGCGTCCTGAGGGTCTGGATGAACTCCTCGCCCAGGCCGTACTTGAAGGTCACGCGGCGTGCGTCGATCCAGCGGGGAACGAGCAGCACCTCCTCGTGCTCCACGTTCACGCACTCGACCGGGCCGATGCCCTCGGGGAAGTCGAACACCTCCGGCTCGCTGAAGGGTTCGGTGGTGAACCAGCCGCGGTCCGCCTCGTAGACGACCGGCGGATTGAGGCACTCCTCGATGGTGGTCCAGATGCTGAAGGAGGGGGCGAACTCGTAGCCGTCGACGGTGAGGTTCGCGCCGTCGCGGATGCCGATCTCCTCTATCTCGTCGAAGAGTTCGTCGGCCGCGTACCGCGCGAAGACATCGGACAGCCCCGGCTCCACACCCATGCCGACGAGGGCCAGCGCGCCCGCCTTCTCCCAGTCGGCGGCCTGCGCGAACTGCGTGTCGCCGAGCATGACCCCGCACTCCTCGTACGGCCGCTCCGGGTGCGGGCGCGACAGAGACATCGCCATGTCGAGGTAGGTTGCTCCGGTCGCGAGCGCTGCCTGGAAGAGGGGCACCACGAACCGCGGGTCGGTGGCATTGAGCAGGACGTCGCACCCGTGCCGCGTCAGCAGCGCCGTCACCGCCGCCTGATCGGACGCGTCGACGTGCTCGGCGCGGAAGCGGCCCGCGGCGCCCGCGAGGGCGGCGACCGCCGCCTCGGCCCGGCTCAGGTCGTAATCGGCCACGACCATCTCGTCGAAGAACGAGCGCCTGGCCGCGATCCGGGTGATCGCAGTGCCCACACCGCCGGCTCCCACAAGCAGAACACGCATGACACGGACTTCCTCGCTCTGGAGACGGGGCGTGCCCGCGCGGACCAAAGGTGCGGGCGCCCCTGCCGGGAGATCCAACGCCGCGTGCCCGGATAAGGTCAATGGTGTTGGCATAAGGTCCCGGGGTGAGGAGGCGGCGGTGGCGAAAGCTGTGGTGCCCGAGGAGAAACGGCGCCGCCGCCGTCCCACCAGGAGCGGCACCGTGCTGTCCGAGCAACTGATCGTCGAGACCGCCCTGCGGATGCTGCGTGAGCACGGCAGCGCGGGACTCACCGCCCGCCGTCTCGGCCTGGCCCTGGACGCCGACCCCAGCACCCTCTACCGGTACTTCCGCGGTACGGACGATCTGACCCTCGCCATCGGCGACGCCCTCATCGGGCAGGCCCTGCAGGGCTGGCGACCCACGGGGGAGTGGCGGTCGGACCTGCGCGGCCTCGGGCTGCGCATCCACGCCGTGTACCTCGGGCATCCGCATGCGGCACTGCTGACCGCCAACCGGGTCACCGGCCGGGCCCACGAGCTGGCGGCCGACGAGGCCATCCTTGACGTACTTCGCACGGCGGGGTTCCCGCTGCCGGACACGGTACGGATCTACCAAGCCTTCATCGACCAGACCCTGGCCTTCGCCGCGCTCGACGCCGCCTCGCTGACCCTGCCACGGGAAAGCCTCAGTGCCGACGAGAACATGTGGCGCTCGACGTACGCCCGCCTGCCGCGCACCACACACCCCCGGATTGCCGAGGCGGCGCCTCTCCTGGCGACCCGCATGGTCGACAGCGCCTATCCCACGGCCCTGGAGATGCTGCTGGACGGCGCCGCAGTGCAGTGGGAGACACTGCGCGCCCGGCGATAGAGGATCGTCCGGGGGCGTCGCGGGGCGGACCCGTCCGTGGAGGCCGATCCCAACGTGGCCGCCCTGCGCGCAGCACGCCCCGTCAAGCGCTGCGGGCACACCCCTCCCACCCAAGTGTGTCAATCTCTTGACACACTTCACTTCAACAGCGATTGTGTCAGGCAGCTAATACACCTTACGGGAGGGAAGGGATCGGCATGCCTGCTGCCGCACCAACAGAAGGCGCATGGAGAGCGCGGCTCGATACTCCCGTCCGATGGGCCGGTGCGGCCACCGGCCTGGTTGTCAACGCGCTGGTCTCCTTCAGTCCCGAGTCTGACGTGGATCTGCTATACGCATTTCCCGTATTCGGGCTGTGTGTCATGGCTGGCGTCTTCGCGGCAGACGTGATTGCGCGCCCGAACCCCGGCCGGCTGCGCGTAGCCCAAGTGACACCGCGCCGGATCCGGGACTATCTGCCTCGCTCCCTGACTACTGCATTGGCCGCGCAGGCTGTCGTTTTACTCATCCTCCTGATCGTCGCCGTCTCGACAGCCTCGACGGACGCTGAGGGACGTTCAGGCCGTGCACTGTCCGTCAGGTGCCCGGCAGGAGTTCAACTGCTCTCGCCCTGGCCCGGTCCCTACTACGCCTGGCCGACCCTCGGTGGCCTCGCCCTCGGTACCGTTGCCTGTGCACTGCTCCTGCGCCGCGTCACCGTGCGGTCCGGGAATGACGAGCAACGCCGCGTGAGAATCCGGGCGGCGATCGGCGCATGGGGAGTGCTGGTGACAGCCCCTCTTTTCGCTGTCGCCCTGACGATGGGCGTCGTGGTGCTGAGCTTGTCCTGCGCGGGCTGGATGAAGGACGTGGCGTTGTGGGGGCTGGTCGTAACGGTTCTCACTTCTGCAGTGACCGCGTGTCACTGTCTGAGTGTCCTGTTGCTTCCGCAGGTCTACGTCACGGCGCGGCCATGACAGCCCACCGCGTCAGCATCAACCACGCTTCCCCTGTTCCACCTTACGAACAACTTCGCGAACAACTAGCCGATTTGATCTTCGTCGGCCAATTGCGTCAGGGGGACAGGCTGCCGTCGGTGCGCCAGCTTGCCTCCGACCTCGGACTCGCCAACAACACCGTGGTGCGGGCATACCGCGAACTGGAGACCGCAGGCCTCGTCAAGAGCCGCCGAGGCTCTGGTACCCAAGTTGTCGCCCCGTCGGCCACTACCGATGCCAAGGCGAAGCTCGCGGAACACGCAAGCACCTACACCGCTGCCGCCAGGCAGCTCAACGTCACAGACGAGGAAGCCCTCGCGGCAATCCGCCACGCTCTCGCAAGTCTCGATACGCCGTGACGCCAGAGAGATCCACCAACCCGCGCCTCAGGCTGAGAAGCCGACACTGACTCCGATTCCGTCCGGGAGCGTCTGCTGCGTCCGGGTCCGCACGAGCCGGTCGATGTCGCGGACGCTGATCTGAGAAGTGAGCAGCCGTACTCCGCCGCCGCCGGAGTTGCGGACTACGAAGCGCCAGTGCTGCACGGGGTCAGCGCCCCTGGGACACCCACCGGTAGTGCAGCTCCGGGCGCCCGATCTGGCCGTACTGCGGACTGCGCACCGCGCGCCCCACCGTCACCAGATGCTCCAGATAACGACGCGCGGTGATCCGCGAGATACCCAGCTCCGCCCCGGTCGCACCCGAGGTCACGCCGTCCGGCGCGGCCCGCAGGACACGGGTGACGGCCTCCAGCGTCGGGCCGCTCAGCCCCTTCGGCAGCCGGGACGGCTGCGGAGCGCGCAGTGCGCCGAGCGCCCGGTCCACCTCGTCCTGGCCGCTCGCCTCACCGGCCGCCGCGCGGAACTCGGCGTAGCGGACGAGCCGGTCGCGCAGGGTCGCGAAGGTGAAGGGCTTCAGTACGTACTGGACGACCCCGAGCGACACCCCTTCCCGGACCACCGCGAGATCGCGCGCCGACGTCACCGCGATGACATCCGCCGAGTGCCCGGCCGCACGCAGCGAGCGCAGCAGCTGCAGACCGTGCCCGTCGGGCAGATACAGATCCAGCAGCAGCAGATCGACCGGCGTGCGGTCCAGCGCCCGCACCGCCTCGGCGCGCGAGTGCGCGACCGCGGCCACCGTGAATCCGGGGACCCGGCCCACGTACAGCCGATGGGCGTCCGCCGCGACGGGATCGTCCTCGACGACCAGCACCTGGATCATGCGGTGGCCTCCTTCGTGGTGTGCGTCGTGCGGTCGCCGACAGCCAGCGGCAATCGCACCGTGAACTCCGCACCGCCGTCCGGGCCGCGGTCCAGCGCCACCGTCCCGCCGTTGCGGTGCACCGCCTGCTGGACCAGGGCCAGGCCGATGCCCCGGCCCGCGCCGCGCGTCGACCAGCCCCGGTCGAACACCTCGGCGGCGTCGTCGGGATCGATCCCGGCCCCGGTGTCGGCGACCCGCAGCAGCAGCTCGCCCTCGTCGGCGAGCGCGGTGACGGTGACCCGCGCACGGGCGCTCCGGCCCGGCCCGGCCGCTCGCGGGGCGGGCACGGATTCCGGACCGGGCGCACCGGTCACCGCCTCCGACGCCGCGTCCACCGCGTTGTCGATCAGATTGCCGAGGACCGTCACCAGATCCCGGTGCGGCAGCGTCGCGGGCAGGGCGCCGTCGTCGATCAGACTGTCGTCCGCCAGCACCAGCTCCACCCCCCGCTCGTTCGCCTGCGCCGCCTTGCCGAGCAGCAGCGCCGCCAGCACCGGCTCGGCGACCGCGTCCACCACCCGGTCGGTGAGGGCCTGGGCCAGCTCCAGTTCCGCGGTGGCGAACCCCACCGCCTCCTCGGCCCGGCCCAGTTCGATCAGCGAGACGACGGTGTGCAGCCGGTTCGCCGCCTCGTGCGCCTGCGAGCGCAGCGCCTGGGTGAACCCCCGCTCGGAGTCCAACTCGCCCGACAGTGCCTGGAGTTCCGTGTGATCGCGCAGCGTCACCACCGTGCCGCGCTGCTCCCCGCCCACCACCGGGCGGGTGTTGACCACGATCACCCGGTCCGCCGTCAGATGCAGCTCGTCGACCCGCTCCTCGGAGGCGAGCAGCGCACCGGTGAGCCGGGCCGGCAGATCCAGCTCGGTGATCGTGCGCCCGACCGCCCCCGGCTCAAGCCCGAGCAGCTCCCGGCCCGCGTCGTTGATCAACGCGATCCGGCGCCGCCCGTCGAGCATCAGCAGCCCCTCGCGCACCGCGTGCAGCGTGGCCTGGTGGTAGTCGTGCATCCGGCTCAGCTCGGCCGCGTTCATGCCGTGCGTGTGCCGCCGGAGCCGGGCGTTGATCACATACGTCCCGAGGCCGCCGAGCGCCAGCGCCCCGCCCGCCGCCGTCCCCAGCGCCCCGAGCTGCGCCCGCACCTGCGAGGAGACCCGTTCGACCGTGATGCCCGCGCTGACCAGACCGGTGATCCGGCCGCCGTCCCGGATCGGGGTGACGACCCGGATCGAGGGGCCGAGTGTGCCGGTGTACGTCTCCGAGAACGTCTCGCCGCGCAGTGCCCGCGCGGTGTGCCCGAGGAACTTCTCCCCGATCCGGTCGGCATCCGGATGCGTCCAGCGGACCCGGTCCGGGGACATGATCGTGACGAAGGCGATCCCGGTGTCCGCGCGCACCTTCTCCGCGTACGGCTGCAGCACGGCGGACGGGTCCGGGGTGCGGATGGCCTCCCGTACGGACGGCGAGTCGGCGATCGCCAGCGCGGCGGCCCTGACCTGCCGGGTCGCGGTCTGCTTCGCCTGCTCACGGCCGGAGACGTAGGCGAAGAACGCGCACCCGACCACCACGGCCGTGAGCAGCACCACCTGCATGGCGAAGAGCTGGCCGGCCAGGCTGCGCGGGCGGGTACGGGGGCGGGGGAAGCGCATGGCCACAGTGTGCCTGGCCGAAAACATATGAACGAAATGTACGTAACAGTGACCGGCGTCACAGCGAAGCGGGATAGTCGCCAAGCCCCCCAGGGACGGGGGAGCGACCCTGACGAGCCGAGGAGAACCCCGTGGGAGTGGCAGCCGCCAAGCGGGACCGTACGCATTATCTGTATCTCGCCGTGATCGCGGCTGTGGGCCTCGGCATCCTCGTGGGCTTCGCGGCCCCGGACGTCGCCGTCGAACTCAAGCCGATCGGCACCGGCTTCGTGAACCTGATCAAGATGATGATCTCGCCCATCATCTTCTGCACGATCGTGCTGGGCGTCGGATCGGTGCGCAAGGCCGCCAAGGTCGGCGCGGTCGGCGGCCTCGCCCTCGGCTACTTCCTGGTGATGTCGACCGTCGCACTCGCCATCGGGCTGCTCGTCGGCAACCTCCTGGAGCCCGGCCAGGGCCTCCACCTCACCGAAGCGGTGCGCGCCGCCGGTGAGAAGCAGGCGGCGGGCGCGAGCGAGTCCACCGTCGACTTCCTGCTCGGCATCATCCCGACGACGATGGTCTCCGCCTTCACCGGGGGCGAGGTGCTGCAGACCCTGCTCATCGCCCTCCTCGCGGGCTTCGCGCTCCAGGCCATGGGGTCGGCGGGCGAACCGGTCCTGCGCGGCATCGGCCACATCCAGCGCCTGGTGTTCCGCATTCTCGCCATGATCATGTGGGCGGCCCCGGTCGGCGCGTTCGGCGCGATGGCGGCGGTGGTCGGCGAGACCGGGGTCGACGCGCTGAAGTCGCTCGCGATCATCATGGTCGGCTTCTACGTCACCTGCGCGATCTTCGTCTTCGTGGTGCTCGGCACGATTCTGCGGCTGGTCGCCGGGGTCAACCTGCTGTCCCTGCTGAAGTATCTGGGCCGCGAATTCCTGCTGATCCTCTCCACCTCGTCGTCGGAGTCCGCCCTGCCGCGGCTCATCGCGAAGATGGAGCACCTGGGTGTCAGCCGGCCCGTCGTCGGCATCACCGTGCCGACCGGCTACTCCTTCAACCTCGACGGCACCGCGATCTACCTGACGATGTCCTCGCTCTTCATCGCCAACGCGATGGGCGACCCGCTGAGCGCCAGTGAGCAGATCTCGCTCCTCCTCTTCATGATCGTCGCTTCGAAGGGCGCGGCCGGAGTCACCGGCGCGGGCCTCGCCACCCTCGCGGGCGGCCTGCAGTCGCACCGCCCCGGACTGGTCGACGGCGTCGGGCTGATCGTCGGCATCGACCGCTTCATGAGCGAGGCCCGCGCCATGACGAACTTCGCGGGCAACGCGGTGGCCACCGTCCTGGTCGGCACCTGGACCAAGGAGATCGACAAGGAGCGGGTGGACCAGGTCCTCTCCGGCGCGCTCCCGTGGAACGACGAGATGCTCAACCAGGACGCCGGGCACGGCGACGGCACGGACAGCGTTCCGCAGCCGCGCGACGGCGACCGGGAGGCGGCCGCGGCGAAGGCCTAGGCACCGGACCCCCGGCCACATAACACGGGCGAAGGGCCGTCGCGGAAGCTTCCGCGACGGCCCTTCGCCCGTGCTCGGCTCCGCTTCCTCCTTGCCTTGACGTCCGCGTCAAGGTCTACGGTCGAGGACATGCGAATCGGGGAGCTGGCCGAACGGGCCGGGACGACCACGCGGACTCTGCGGTACTACGAATCACGCGGACTGCTGCCCGCGCGGCGCGCCGGCAACGGGTACCGCGCGTACGACGAGGACGATCTGCGCCTCGTCCAGCAGATCCGCACCCTGCAGGACTTCGGGTTCGAACTGGAGGAGACCCGGCCGTTCGTCGAGTGCCTGCGCGCCGGCCACCCGGCCGGTGACGCCTGCCCCGCCTCGCTCGCCGTCTACCGGCGCAAGCTCGGCGAGCTCGACTCGCTCATCGAGCAGCTCCGGGCAGTACGCGTCCAGGTGGGCGCACAGCTCGCGAAAGCCGAGCTGGAGGCCGCGGCAGAACTTCCGGGCGGCCCGGAACCGCGTTGTGAACTGGGAGGATGACAGATGATTCATGCTGCAGAGGGTGTGGCCGAGGTCACCGACGCCACCTTCGACGGGGAGGTGCTCGGGGCAGACCTCCCCGTACTGGTCGAGTTCACCGCCGACTGGTGCGGCCCGTGCCGCCAGCTCGCCCCCGTGCTCAGCGCCGTCGCCGCCGAGGAGGCCGAGCGCATCAAGATCGTCCAGCTCGACGTCGACACCAGCCCCGGGATCGCGAGCCGGTACGCGGTGCTGGCGACACCGACCCTGATGGTGTTCCGCTCCGGGGAACCCGTGAAGTCGATGGTGGGCGCCCGGCCCAAGCGCAAGCTGCTCCAGGAACTGGAGGACGTGTACGCGACGGTGTGAGCTCCGCCTGCTCGGCCCCGGACTGTCCGACCCCGGCCGTGCGTGCGGTTCGGCGCCGAGAGCCGCGTCGGAAGTCGACATCGAACGGTCCGGCCAGCCCGAACAGGGAGCGGCGTCCGGAGAGCCGAAGGGGACCGGAGAGCGTGCGGTGGCATTGCTCATGAACAGTGCGTGTCCCCGGTCGGCGCGGCTCGTCGGTGGCCGGGGCGCCGCTTCTCCGGCCGTTGAGTACCGCGGCGACCGAAGGCGGCCAAGCCGGACGGCTACGGCCTTTTCGACAAGAAGACCCGTCCGTACGGCGACGTTCCGGGGAGGCGATCTCGACGCCCGGCGGCGCCTCGACGGCGGATTCCGGGTCCGTGCCCGCATTCTCCTGGACACGCCATGACCGATGGACACGCCATGACCGACATCGAGCCGGCATGGCGTGTTCTCATCGCGGACGACCAGGCACTGACCCGCACTGGCTTCCGCGTGATCCTCGGTGCGCGGGGCATCGACGTGGTGGGCGAGGCGGCCGACGGAGTCGAGGCGGGGGCGGCGGCCCGCAGGCCGGTCCCCGGGCGGGTTCAGGAGACCTTCAGCGCTCCCGTGTCGTGGGCGACCCGTCCGCCGACCACGGTCGCCCCCACGGTCAGCTCCCCGATGCGCTCGGGGGCCACACCCAGCAGGTCGTTGCTGAGGACCACGAAGTCGGCGAGCATGCCCCGGGCGAGGGTTCCCTTGATGTGCTCCTCATGGACGGCGTGGGCCGAGCCGACCGTGTACGCGCGCAGTGCCTCCTGCGCCGTCACCGCCTCGCGCGGGCCGATCGGCGTGCCCGAGGCGGTACGCCGGTTCACCATGTCGTGGATGCTCAGCAGCGGGTCGGGGGCGACCACGGGGGCGTCCGAGGAACCGGGAAGTACCACGCCCGCGTCCAGGAACGACCGCATCCGGTAGGCCAGTCGGCCCCGTACGGGGCCGAGCGCCGCCAGCAGGCCGTCACCGATCTCCGAGAGGAACCGGCCCTGCGGTACCGGGATCAGGCCCAGCGCCGCGATCCGGGCGACCTGCGCGTCGCTCGTCACCGCCGCGTGCTCGACCCGGTGGCGCACATCGTCGCGCGGGTACAGCCGCCCCGCCTCCTCGTACGCGTCCAGGACGACGTCCAGGGCGGCGTCCCCGATGGCATGCGTGGCGACCTGCCAGCCGCAGCGGTGCGCCTCGACGATGTACCGGCGGATCTGCTCGCTCTCGTACTGGAGCAACCCGCTGTTGCCGGGGGAGTCGTGGTAGTCGCAGCACATCGCGGCCGAACGGCCGATCAACGAACCGTCCGAGAGGATTTTCGTCGGTCCGATGCGCAGCCACTCGTCGCCGAAGCCGGTGCGCAGACCGAGGTCGAGGCCGTACCAGGTGGCGCCCGGTTCGAAGACGCCGCAGTCGCGCAACGCGGTGATGTACGGCATGACCGTCATCCGGACGCCGAGCAGGCCCCGCTCCCGTGCCCGCATGAAGGCGTCCAGGTCGGCGGGGCCGTTGCCGATGCCGTCGACGACGCCGATGCCCGGCTCGGTCGCGCTGGTCAGGCCGACCGCGAGGGCAGCCTGTGACCCGGCGGCGATGTTGGCCGTCCACTCCTCGGCCGGCGCCGGCCGGAGCACCTTCTCGACCAGCTGCATCGCGGTTTCCTGGAGCAGTCCCTCCGCTCGCCCGTCCACATCGCGCACGACGATGCCGCCGGGCACCTCGGGTACGGCCGCGAGATCGGTGAACCCGGCCCGCGTGAACGCCTGCGTACTGGCCACGCCCATGTGGTGCGAGGTGTGCGCCAGCCAGACCGGGCGGCCCTGGGAGGCCCGGTCGAGCGCCTCGGCCGTCGGATGGGCGCCGATCTTGTTCTGGTCGTAGCCCGCGCCGACCACCCAGGCGTCGGCCGGCAGTGTCGCGGCCCGCTCGGCCACGGCCCGGTACAGTGCGTCGAGGCTGGGCGCGGCGGCGTACGAGACGTCCAGCTCGCGCAGCCCCTTGCCGACCATGCTGAGGTGGTGGTGCGCGTCGTTGAAGCCGGGCACGGCGTGCGCGCCGCCGAGGTCGATGTCCGTTTCGGCGGTGCAGCCCTGCAACTCCTCGTCGAGGGCGACGATCCGGCCGCCCAGGACGCCCACGGCACGAGCCGTGGGGCGGTCCGGGTCGAGGGTGGTGAATCGTCCGTTGTGGAACACGGCGTCGAGGCGCACGGTGGTCAACTCCTTGATGGGGATGGGATCCGGCGGCCGCCGCGGCCCTTGAGGTCCGCGTGGCGACGCCGGGGGCTGGTGCGGCGGGCGTCAGACGGCGGCCGGAACGGGCTGCGCCTGGGGTGCGTGCCGTTCGGAGAGCCGGCCGAGAGCGGCGACGCACGCCGTGGTGATCAGCAGCAGGGTCGCGTAGAACCCGGCCACGGGCCAGATGGAGCCGCCGCCGGACGTCAGCAGGGCCTGGGCCACCAGAGGGGTCGTACCGCCGATGAGGGTCGAGCACAGCTGGTACGACAGCGAGATGCCGGTGTAGCGGATCCGGGAGGGGAAGGCGCGGGCGAGGAATCCGGCCAGGACGGCGTAGTAACCGGAGCCGCTGATCGTGGCGAGCGCGATGCCGCAGAACACGAGGACCGGCCGCGCGGTGTTGATCAGCAGGAACATCGGGACGGCGACGACGACGTTGGCGAGCAGCGAGCACACCATGAACCGGGCCTCGCCGACCCGCTCGGAGATCAGCGCGGCGATCGGCTGCCACAGGAACTGCACCAGGGAGAGCGCGAGCAGGACGTACAGCATCGTCTGTCGGTCCATGCGCAGCTCGTTGGTGGTCCAGGAGAGCACGAACGTATTGGTGAAGTACGCGGCGGAGATGCCCATGATCGAGGCGCCGATGCCGAGCAGCACGGTCCGCCAGGCGGTGCGCAGCACCTCGGCGACCGGCAGCTTCACCACGTCGCCGCTCTCCCTGACCTGCTCGAAGTCGTCCGACTCCTCGACCTTCAGGCGGATCACGAGGCCGACCACGACGAGCAGCCCCGACAGCAGGAACGGAACGCGCCAGCCCCACGACATGAAGGCCGCGTCGTCCAGGGTGCCCGCGGCGAGGAAGACCAGCGTGGACAGGATCGCCCCCGCCGGGGAGCCCTGCTGCACCAGCATCGCGAAAAGGGAGCCCCGGCCCTTCGGTGCGTTCTCGGATGCCATCAGGACCGCGCCGCCCCATTCGCCGCCCACAGCGATGCCCTGGACGGCGCGCAGCAGCGCCAGCAGGAACGGCGCGGCGACCCCGATCTGCGCGTGGGTGGGCAGGACTCCGACGAGGAAGGTGGCGGCGCCCATCATCACCAGCGTGGTGATCAGGGTGCCCTTGCGGCCCATGCGGTCGCCGAAGTGGCCGAAGATGATCCCGCCGAGCGGCCGGGCGAGGAAGCCGACCCAGAACGTCGCGAAGGAGGCGAGCACACCCGCGGCGGGCGACACGTCGGGGAAGAACAGCTTCCCGAAGACCAGCGCGGACGCCGTTCCGTAGATGTAGAAGTCGTACCACTCGATGGTGGTGCCGACGAACGAGGCGAGACCGGCGCGGCGGGCCTGGCGCGAAGCCCGGGTTCTCCCGGCGGCAGCGGCGGGGCGTGGGACGTTCATGGAACCTCCGGCGGACGTGCAGCCTTCGGTGAAGGGACCGCCGGACGGTGCGAGAGGACCGGGCGGGGAGGCCTTCGGTGAAGGTGTCAGGACGGTGAACGGGACAGCCATAGTTTGAATTCGGCCACCCATGCCGTCTAATACTTGATTGCTCATATCCCCATGCCTTTGAGGCATGGCATCGTTCGAGGCGCCCCGGGAGGTCGTCATGGAACTGCGGGTGCTGCGCTATTTCCTCGCCGTCGCCGAGGCCGAGTCGGTCACCGCCGCGGCGCGGCAGGTGCATATCGCCCAGCCCTCCCTCTCGCGGCAGCTCAGCGCTTTGGAAAGGGACTTGGGCGTCTCTCTGTTCACGCGCCGCCCCGGTTCGCTGACCCTGAACGCCGCCGGCCGCCGCTTCCGCCCTATCGCCCAGGACCTGGTGCGCCGCGCTGAACAGGCCGCCGAGACGATGGCCGCCGCGGGCCAGGGGGAGGGGGCGGCGCTCACCGTGGTCGCCGCTCCCTCCACGGTCGCTTACCTCCTGGCCCCGTTCATGGCGGGCGGCGACAGCGCAGGGCCCGCCCTTCGCGACGCCATTCAGGAGGAACCGAGCAAGGTCTTCGACACGCTGATGCGCAGCGACGCCGACCTCGGCATCTCCACCACCCCGGCACCGGCCCCGTTGGAGTCGGCGTTTCTGGGCCGCACTCCGGTCATTGCCCAGGTTCCCGCCGATCACCCCTGGAGCGGACGCACCGCGATCGCCCTTGCCGAGCTGGTCACCGAGCCACTGATCCTCATGACCCGTTCCAACGTGGCCCGGCTGGTCGTCGACGAGGCGGTCACCCGGGCGGGCCTCGCCCCCGCGGGTGTCACCGAGACCGGCTCTTCAGCCTTCGCCCAGGCACTCGCCGCGGCGGGCCGGGGGATCTGCCTGGTCACCGACAGCTCTCGTTTCGGCCTCGCAGAACTGATCGTTCACACGCCCGACGGCCTGCTGACCGTCCCCCTGTACGCGGGGTGGGACGCGGCCCACTACGCCCGCTCCTCCATCCACGCCCTGGTCGACGGCCTGCGCACTTACTGCGACCGCCACATGCGGCGGTTCCCAGGGCTGGACTCCCCGCTGTGACCTGGGGGCGGCCAGGGGAGGGGCGGGCGCCCGCGGCGCTGCTGCTGCGTGCACATCGATGACGTCAATACTTACCTCCCGGTGGGTATCTGACCCAGAAGTCGGTTCTTGTCGGCCGGTGTCACGACGGTGAGCATGGTCCGCATGACCGCCACGAACACCTCGTCCACACCCGTCACCGCCACCGTCATCGGCCTCGGCGCCATGGGCCGGGCACTCGCCGGCGCCCTCCTGGACGCCGGCCATCGCACCACCATCTGGAACCGCTCCCCGGGCAAGGGCGAAGAGCTCGTCGCCCGGGGTGCGGTCCGGGCCGCGTCGGCCGAAGAGGCCGTACGGGCAAGTGAGCTGGTGGTCGTCTGCGTCGTCGACCACGAGGCCTCGCGACAGATACTCGGCCCGCTGACGGACGCTCTCGCCGAGCGCGTCCTGGTCGACCTCACCTCCGACACCCCGGACGGGGTCCGCGCCTCCGCGGCCTGGGCGCAGGCTCATTCGCTCGACTACCTGACGGGCGCGATCATGGTGCCGATCGAGGTGGTCGGCGGGCCGGAGGCGCTGATCTTCTACTCGGGTTCGCGGTCCGCGTACGACAGGCACGAGGCCGTGCTCAAGGCGCTCGGCGCCAACGCCCCGTTCCTGGGGCCCGAGCACGCACTCGCCGCGGCCTACGACATGGCGATGCTGGACTTCTTCTACGGGAGCATGGCGGGGCTGGTCCACGCCTTCGCCCTGGCCGGGGCGGAGAACATCCCGGCCGCAGCCGTCGCGCCCTATCTGCGGACCATCGTGGACATCCTGCCGCCCATCGTGGCCGGGACGGCGGCCGACATCGACGCGAAGCAGTACGACGGGGCCGGAGCCAACCTCGCGATGATGGCCGCCGGTGTCGATCACGTGCTGCACGCGGCTGCCGGAAAGGGCTTGGACACGTCCCAGCTGGAGGCGATCAAGGCCATCTCCGACCGTGCCATCGGCAAGGGGCACGGCGCCGATTCCTGGGCGAGCACGGTCGAGGCGCTCCGGGCCTGAACGGGCCGGCCCGGCGGGGCCCGCGACCGGAAGGCGGTCGCGGGTCCCGCCGTTCGGTTCACACTGGCTTGAACCAGACCGTCGCCAGCGGTGGCAGCGTCGGCAGGATGCTGCCGGGGCGACCGTGCCAGGTGACCGGTTCGGGCTTCAGCGGTCCGGGATGGCGCACGTCGCTTCCGCCGTACCGCGCGGCGTCCGTATTGAGGACCTCCGCCCACGCGACCTGGTCACCGAGGAGGTCCGGGACGCCGATGCGGTAGTCGTGCCGCACCACGGGGGAGAAATTGCTGACGGCGAGCAGCGGCGAACCGTGCTTGTCGTAGCGCAGGAAGACGAAGGCGTTGTCCTCGGCCGCACCGCCGTCCACCCAGTCGAAGCCCCCCGGGTCGGTGTCGCGCTGCCAGAGCGCCGGGGTCGCCCCGTACACCGCGTTCAGGTCGCGGACCAGCGTGCGTACGCCCCGGTGGTCGCCCTCCGCCTCGTACGAGGGGTCGAGCAGCCACCAGTCCGGACCGTGCCCCTCCGACCACTCCGCACCCTGAGCGAACTCCTGCCCCATGAAGAGGAGTTGCTTGCCGGGGTGGGCCCACATGAAGCCGAGGTACGCCCGGTGGTTGGCGCGCCGCTGCCACCAGTCGCCCGGCATCTTGCTGACCAGAGCCTGCTTCCCGTGCACCACCTCGTCGTGCGAGATCGGCAGGACGTAGTTCTCGCTGTACGCGTACACCATCGAGAAGGTCATCTCGTCGTGGTGGTACTTGCGGTGCACCGGCTCCTTCGACACGTACTGCAGGGAGTCGTGCATCCAGCCCATGTTCCACTTCAGCCCGAAGCCGAGCCCGCCGAATCCGTCGGGGCCGACCTGATGGGTGGCGCGGGTGACGCCGTTCCAGGCGGTGGACTCCTCGGCGATGGTGACGACACCCGGATTGCGCCGGTAGACGGTGGCGTTCATCTCCTGGAGGAACGCGACGGCGTCCAGATTCTCCCGGCCGCCGCGCTCGTTCGGCGACCACTGCCCGCTCTCGCGCGAGTAGTCGAGATAGAGCATCGAGGCGACGGCGTCGACCCGCAGGCCGTCGACGTGGAACTCCTCGCACCAGTAAGTGGCGTTGGCCACCAGGAAGTTGCGTACTTCCGTGCGTCCGTAGTCGAACTCCAGCGTGCCCCAGTCCGGGTGGGCCGCCCGCGACGGGTCGGAGTGCTCGTACAGCGGGCGGCCGTCGAACTCCGCGAGCGCCCAGTCGTCGCGCGGGAAGTGCGCGGGCACCCAGTCGACGAGGACGCCGATTCCGGCCCGGTGCAGCGCGTCGACGAGGAAACGGAAGTCGTCGGGTGTGCCCATGCGCGAGGTCGGTGCGTAGAAACCGGTGACCTGATAGCCCCAGGAGCCGCCGAAGGGATGCTCGGAGACCGGCATCAGCTCCACATGTGTGAACCCCAGGTCCTTTACATACGAGGGGAGTTGACCGGCCAGCTGGCGATAGGTCAGGCCCGGTCGCCAGGAGGGCAGATGCACCTCGTACACGGAGAACGGCGCCTCGTGCACCGGTACCTCCCCGCGGTGCGCCATCCACTCCTGGTCCCGCCACTCGTGGTGCGAGGCCGTCACGACCGAGGCGGTGGCGGGCGGCACCTCGGTGCGGCGGGCCATCGGGTCGGCGCGCTTGGTGTGCGAACCGTCCGGGCGGCAGATGTCGAACTTGTAGAGCGTGCCCTCCCCGATCGCGGGCAGGAACAGCTCCCACACCCCACAGGAGCCGAGCGAACGCATCGGGAAGCCGGTGCCGTCCCAGTAGTTGAAGTCCCCGATGACCCGCACACCGCGGGCGTTGGGGGCCCAGACGGTGAACCGGGTGCCGACGACGCCCTGATGCTCCATGGGCTGCGCGCCGAGGGCCGTCCACAGCTCCTCGTGCCGCCCCTCGCCGATCAGATGCAGATCGAGGTCGCCGAGGGCGGGCAGGAAGCGGTACGGGTCCTGCATCTCGGTCTCGTCGTCCTCGTAGGCGACCAGGAGCCGGTACTCGGGAATGGAGGTCATCGGCAGCAGGCCCGAGAAGAGGCCGTCGCCGTCATCGTGCAGCCGCGCCCGCAGCCCCTTGGCGAGGACGGTCACGGATCGCGCGCACGGGCGCAGCACCCGGAAGGTCACACCGCCACGGACCGGATGGGCGCCGAGCAGGTCGTGCGGGGCGTGGTGCTCGCCGGAGAGCAGCCTGGCCCGGTCGCCGGCGTCGAGCGGGCTTGCCTGGCGCACTCCCTGGCTGCCGGCGGCTCCCTGGGGACCCGACGGCGCGGCCCCGGTGGCTCGCCCGGCCGCCGGCTTCTTCCGGCCGGCCGGGGTGGCGGAGGCGGCCGGGGTGGCGGGGACGTCGGGGTCGGCCGGGGATGCCGTCTTCGCCGGTGCCGGCGGCCGGACTTCGGGGACCTCGGGCTCGGTGGGGGCGGGCGTCTTGCGGGACGGCTTGCGGGCGGTCACACAGCCTCCTAGGAGGTGTTGTCGGGGCGGAACGGGGCGGCGTGGGGGCGGGGCCGGGCGGTGGGACGGGTGCGGCGACGGCGGGACCGCGAACGGCGGGCGGCACCCGGGCCGTCAGTCGGCGACGGTGGCCAGGCGGTGGATCGCCGCCATCGGGACCGGCAGCCAGTCGGGCCGGTGCCGTGCCTCGTACAGCACCTCGTAGACCGCCTTGTCGGTCTCGTGGGCGCGCAACAGCTCCGGTTCGCTGCGCGGGTCGACCCCCGCGGCCCCGGCGTATCCCTCGCAGTAGGCGGTCCGGCAGCGCGCCGCCCACTCGGCGTTCCACGGGCGGTGCGAGCGGGCCGCGTAGTCGAAGGAGCGGAGCATGCCGGCGATGTCGCGCACCGGAGGCTGCGGCCGACGGCGCTCGGGCAGCGGTCGAGCCGGCTCGCCCTCGAAGTCGATCAGCGACCAGAAGCCGTCGGCCGCGCGCAGGGTCTGGCCGAGGTGGAGATCGCCGTGGACCCGCTGCGCCGCCCAGCCGTGGCCCCGGTGTCCCAGCGCGGCCACCGCGTCGAAGGCGGTGCGCAGCCCGGGGACGTACGGCACGAGTGCCGGTACCGCCTGCGCGGCGGCCTCCAGCCTGCGCACCATCGCGGCGGCGAGATGCTCGGTCTGGGCGCGGCGCAGGGCGGGCGTCGGCAGGGCGGCGGCGAGCGCGGTGTGCACCTCGGCGGTGGCCCGGCCCAGCGCGTGGGCCTCGCCGGTGAAGTCGCGGCCCGCGGCGAGCGCGCGCAGGGCGAGTTGCCAGCCGTCCTCCGCCCCGCGCAGGAACGGCTGCAGGACACCGAGGGTGAGCGGCTCCGGGGCGGTGGCCTCGAACCAGGCGACGGGGGCGGGCACCCGTCCGCAGCCCTCGCGGGCGAGCGCGAGCGGCAGTTCCAGATCGGGGTTGGTGCCCGGGAAGATCCGGCGGAAGATCTTGAGGATGTAGGCGTCGCCGTAGACGAGCGAGGTGTTGGACTGCTCGGTGTCGAGCAGTCGCGGTGCGAGCTCCGCGGCGATGGGGGCGCCGCCCCGGTCGAAGCGCAGGACGCCGAGGGTGCCCGGGGTGCGGAACCGCTCCAGCAGGGGTGTGGCGAGACGCGGATCGTGCAGGCCCTCGTAGACGGTGCGGCCCGCGAGCGGCCCGTCCGTCACATGGCCGATGAGCGCGGGCGCCAGCCGTGGCGGCAGCGCGGCCCTTACGCCGAGCAGCAGTTGGTAGCAGTCGTCCGGCGACTGGGCGGGCATGGACGGCTGGTGGGCCCGGACCAGCAGATGCAGCAGCCCGGCCCCGGTTCGGGCGCCGGTGGAATCGGTGTCCACCGGCAGTATTTCGGTCGCCGACACCAGTGAGAACGCGGTGATCGGCTGCCCCTTGCCCGCGAACCACCGCTGCCTGGGCAGCCATTCGTGCAGCAGGGGAGCGAGAGACGGGAGCAGGGCTGTGCTGGCGGCAGCCAGGGCGACCCGAGTGGAGGCAGCCTCCGACATGGCATCGCGTCCTTTCCCCGGGCACACCACAGGATGCGAAGAGTGTCCCGGATTGCGGCAATAGCTGTCCGGCTGTGCGGGACGTGTCGGGTCAGGATGGTCCGTACGGACTCGACTCGAAGGGACCGAAACGCCAGAGGGGACCCGGAAGGGACCGGAAGCGCTCGATACGGGGGAGAGGGTGCCCCGTGCGGGGCGGCGGAAGCCGTCCCGCACGGGTGGTGCGCGGTGGCACCGGGTCAGCTCGGCGGCGCGTCCTTGCGCAGTCGGAACCAGTAGAAACCGTATCCCGCGAGTGTCAGCAGGTAGGGCCACTGACCGATGGCCGGGAACCGCACCCCGCCGATCAGCTCCACCGGATGACGCCCGTCGAACGACCGCAGATCGAGCTCCGTCGGCTGCGCGAACCGCGAGAAGTTGTGCACGCACAGCACGAGATCGTCCCCGTGCTCCCGGGTGAAGGCGAGCACCGCCGGGTTCGACGAGGGCAGTTCGTTGAACGAGCCGAGTCCGAAGGCGGGGTTCTGCTTGCGGATCTCGATCATCCGCCGCGTCCAGTGCAGCAGCGACGACGGCGAGGCCATCGACGCCTCGACATTGGCGACTTGGTAGCCGTAGACCGGATCCATGATCGTGGGCAGGTAGAGCCGCCCGGGATCACTGGAGGAGAATCCGGCGTTCCGGTCGGGCGTCCACTGCATCGGCGTGCGCACGGCGTCCCGGTCGCCCAGCCAGATGTTGTCGCCCATCCCGATCTCGTCCCCGTAGTAGAGGATCGGGGAACCGGGCAGGGACAGCAGCAGCGCCGTGAACAGCTCGATCTGGTTGCGGTCGTTGTCGAGCAGGGGTGCCAGCCGCCGGCGGATGCCGATGTTGGCCCGCATCCGCGGATCCTTGGCGTACTCCGCGTACATGTAGTCGCGTTCTTCGTCCGTGACCATTTCGAGGGTGAGCTCGTCGTGGTTGCGCAGGAAGATGCCCCATTGGCAGTTCTTCGGGATCGCCGGGGTCTTCGCCAGGATTTCGGAGACCGGGTAGCGGCTCTCGCGCCTGACGGCCATGAAGATCCGGGGCATCACGGGGAAGTGGAACGCCATGTGGCACTCGTCGCCGCCGGCCTGGAACTCGCCGAAGTAGTCGACGACGTCCTCCGGCCACTGGTTGGCCTCGGCGAGCAGCACGGTGTCCGGGTAGTGCGCGTCGATCTCCTTGCGGACCCGCTTGAGGAAGTCGTGCGTCTCCGGGAGGTTCTCGCAGTTGGTGCCCTCGCGCTGGTACAGGTACGGCACGGCGTCCACGCGGAATCCGTCGATGCCGAGGTCCAGCCAGAAGCGCAGCGCGGAGATGATCTCCTCCTGCACCGCCGGGTTCTCGTAGTTGAGATCGGGCTGGTGGGTGAAGAACCGGTGCCAGTAGTACTGCTTGCGGACCGGGTCGAAGGTCCAGTTGGACGTCTCCGTGTCGACGAAGATGATCCGGGCGTCCGGGAACTGCTTGTCGTCGTCGGCCCAGACGTAGTAGTCGCCGTACGGCCCCTCCGGGTCGGAGCGGGACTGCTGGAACCACTCGTGCTGATCGCTCGTGTGGTTCATGACGAAGTCGATGATCACGCGCATGCCGCGCTGGTGCGCGGCGTCGACGAACTCCACGAAGTCGGCCAGATCCCCGAACTCCGGCAGTACGGCGGTGTAGTCGGAGACGTCGTAGCCGCCGTCGCGCAGCGGCGACTTGAAGAACGGCGGCAGCCAGAGGCAGTCGACGCCGAGCCACTGCAGATAGTCCAGCTTGGCGGTGATGCCCTTGAGGTCGCCGATGCCGTCGCCGTTGGAGTCCTGGAAGGACCGGACGAGGACCTCGTAGAACACGGCGCGCTTGAACCAGTCGGGATCGCGGTCCTTGGCCGGGGTGTCCTCGAACGTGTCGTGGACGGGCTCATTGACGATCATGGTGTGGGTGACCCTCCGGTCGGCGGGGACGGTCGCAGGACGACGATGTGCGCGGGCGTGACGCCCGGCTCCAGGCGCACATAGAAGGTCCTGCCCCAGTGATAGGTGTCGCCGGTGAGCTCGTCGCGCACCGGCACGCTCTCGTGCCGGTCGAGGCCGAGTCGCGGCATGTCCAACGAGACCGTGGCCTCCTGGGTGTGGTGCGGGTCGAGGTTGGCGACCACCAGAACGGTGTTCGAACCCGAACGCTTGCTGTACGCGATCAGCGCGTCGTTGTCGACGGAGTGGAAGTGCACATCGCGCAGTTGCTGCAGCGCCGGATGGCGGCGTCTGATGCGGTTGAGCCGGGTGATGAGCGGGGCCAGCGAGCGGCCCTCGCGCTCCGCCGACTCCCAGTCCCTGACCCGGATTTCGTACTTCTCCGAGTCGAGGTACTCCTCACTGCCGGGACGGACCGGAGTGTTCTCGCACAGCTCGTAGCCCGCGTACACACCCCAGGCCGGCGAGAGCGTCGCGGCGAGAACGGCTCGCACCTCGAAGGCCGGGCGGCCCCCGTCCTGGAGATGGCCCGGCAGGATGTCCGGGGTGTTCACGAAGAAGTTGGGCCGCATGTAGGCGGCGGTCTCGCCCGACAGTTCCGTGACGTAATCGGTGATCTCCTGTTTGCTGTTGCGCCAGGTGAAATACGTGTACGACTGCTGGAAGCCGATGGCGGCGAGCGCGTGCATCATCGCGGGCCGGGTGAATGCCTCGGCCAGGAAGATCACATCCGGGTCGGCCCGGTTGATTTCGGCGATCACCTTCTCCCAGAAGACCACCGGTTTGGTGTGCGGATTGTCCACGCGGAAGATCCGCACCCCGTGATCCATCCAGAACCGCAGAATGCGAACGCTCTCCTCGACCAGTCCGTCCAGATCCTTGTCGAAGGCGATCGGATAGATGTCCTGGTATTTCTTCGGCGGATTCTCTGCGTAGGCGATCGTGCCGTCCGCGCGGTGGTGGAACCACTCGGGATGTTTCTCCACCCAGGGATGGTCGGGAGAACACTGGAGCGCGAAATCCAGCGCGATCTCCATGCGCAGGGTGCGGGCGGTGGCGACGAAATGATCGAAGTCGTCGAGGGTGCCGAGCTCGGGATGGACGGCGTCGTGACCGCCCTCGGCCGAGCCGATCGCCCAGGGCACGCCCACGTCATGAGGAGCGGGGGAGAGCGAGTTGTTGGGGCCCTTGCGATGGGTGGTTCCGATGGGATGGATGGGCGGCAGATAGACGACATCGAAGCCCATGGCGGCAACCGCGGGCAGCCGCTCGGCAGCCGTACGGAAGGTGCCGCTGACGATCCTCTCCGGCCGGGCCGTCGCCTTTGTCGCCCTGCCCTTCCTGGCCGCCCCGGCCCGTCCGGCCGGTTCGGTCCCGGCCCCCTCCGAGCGGGGGAACAGCTCGTACCAGGAACCGAACAGGGCCCGTCGGCGCTCGACCACCAGAGGCAGCGGGTCGGACGCGGTGACGAGTTCGCGCAGCGGGTGACGGGTGAGGGCGGCCTGCGCCTCGGGAGCGAGCGCCGCGGCCAGCCGGGCGGCGGCCGGGCGGGACGCGTCGCGCAGCGCGTCGGCGGCGGCCAGCACCGCCTCGCGCCCGTCCCGCTTGGGTACGCCCTTGGCGGCCTGTTCGTACAGCTCGGCGCCCTCCGCCAGGACGAGCGCGGTGTCGCTCCCCGCCGGGATCTTGATCTCGGCGTGCTGCCGCCAGGTGGCGAGCGGATCGCTCCAGGCCTCGACCGTATACGTCCAGTGCCCCTCGGAGACCGGGGTGACATCGGCGCCCCAGCGGTCGGTGCCGGGCGCGAGTTCGCGCATCGGCGTCCAGGGGCCGGGCCGCCCGGCCGGATCCAGCAGCACCACATTGGCGGCGACGGAGTCATGGCCCTCGCGGAAGACGGTCGCGGTGACCTGGAAGGTCTCACCGGCAACGGCCTTGGCGGGCCTTCTGCCGCAGTCGACGAGGGGACGGACGTCGAGAACGGGAATGCGACCGATCATGGAATCACCTGGGGACTGGGGCTCGGGCTGAACGGGGCGCGACACGGCCGCGGAGCGCGGAATTCGCGCACCGCGAACGATGGGGTCCGTCCTTTCTAACTGCTCCGTTGACGGCTGATGGGGTGTGGGCATGGCCGCTCCTGTCCGCATTCACTCGAATGGCACTCGAACGGCTGGGCTGCGGATGTGTTTCGCGGAGGTAAACCGGATGGACACCGGTCCCGCAGGTGCCTCGCATTCATGCTGCATTCGGGCGGCATTCGCGTGTTCCCGGGATGTGCTCGGGGTGTGTACCGGAGAAGCCTTCCCACAGTTCTCGGGGGGCCAATCCGGTGGTGTGTCAACTACTCGGGCGTATCTGCGACGACCTGAATGCGCCGAGGACCGCCCCGCGTGCGCGGGCTCACCGGAGCTCTTCCGGACGCCACTGGGCAGCTTTCCCCTTGGTGTGAAGTGCCACAAGGCCGGACGAGGGAAGGGAATCGGCCATTACCTGTGTGACCGGTGTGCCTTGACCGGCCGTGAGGGGCTCCGGGTGCGAATGAGACGGGGTGGGTGCGGCGGCGGGCAGGGGCGGAGATCGTCCCGGAGCGGGGGCCGTGCGGGCGCCCCGTCCGGCGGTACACGCCGTGAGCCGTTCGCGCGCCGTGGCTGCGGAGTGCGGCCACCGTTAACGTCGGGGTGACGGAGAGACGCACCCCGTGGTGCGTCCCGTCGGATTCGTACGTCCCCTGTAAAGGTGGAATGCGTGAAGGCCATTCGTCGATTCACCGTGCGCCCCGTCCTCCCCGACCCCCTTCAACCGCTCAGCGACCTCGCCCGCAATCTGCGCTGGTCCTGGCACACCGAGACCCGTGAGCTCTTCCAGGCCGTAGACCCCCAGGCGCGGCGGACGGCGGAGTGCGACCCCGTCCGGCTGCTCGGTGCCGTGTCCGCCGGACGACTCGCCGAGCTGGCCCGCGACCAGCAGTTCCTGCACCGGCTGGCCGAGGTCTCCGCCGACCTCCGGGACTACCTGGACGGGCCCAGGTGGTACCAGGAACAGCTGGCCCGGGGGGCCGGGCTGCCGGCCGCCATCGCCTATTTCTCGCCCGAGTTCGGCGTGACCGCCGCGCTGCCCCAGTACTCCGGCGGCCTCGGCATCCTCGCCGGCGACCATCTGAAGGCCGCCAGCGATCTGGGCGTACCGCTGATCGGGGTCGGTCTGCTCTACCGGCACGGATACTTCCGCCAGAGCCTGTCCCGCGACGGCTGGCAGCAGGAGCACTATCCCGTACTCGATCCGAACGAGCTCCCGCTCACTCTGATGCGCGAGGCCGACGGCACCCCCAGCCGGGTGGTGCTCGCGCTTCCCGGCGGCCGTTCGCTGCACGCCCACATCTGGCAGGCCCAGGTGGGGCGCGTACCGCTGCTGATGCTCGACTCCGGCGTGGAGGAGAACGCACCGGGCGAACGCGAGGTGACCGACCGGCTGTACGGCGGCGGCAGCGAGCACCGGCTGCTCCAGGAGATGCTCCTCGGCATCGGCGGCGTACGGGCCGTGCGGACGTACTGCCGCCTCACGGGGCATCCCACGCCGGAGGTGTTCCACACCAACGAGGGGCACGCCGGCTTCCTCGGACTCGAACGCATCCGTGAACTCTCCAGCACCGGGCTGGACTTCGACTCCGCGGTGGAGTCGGTGCGGGCCGGCACGGTCTTCACCACCCACACGCCCGTGCCCGCCGGGATCGACCGGTTCGACCGCGAGCTGGTGGCCCGGCACTTCGGCGACGACGGCGAGCTTCCGGGAGTGGGCGTCGAACGCATCCTGCAACTGGGCATGGAGACCTACCCCGGCGGCGAGCCCGAGCTCTTCAACATGGCGGTGATGGGTCTGCGGCTCGCCCAGCGGGCCAACGGGGTCTCGACCCTCCACGGCTCGGTCAGCCGGGAGATGTTCGCCGGGCTGTGGCCGGGCTTCGACGCGGCGGAGGTGCCGATCACCTCGGTGACCAACGGCGTCCACGCACCCACCTGGGTCGCGCCCGAGGTCCTCCGGCTGCGCAACCGGTACGGAGGCACCCCCGGACGCTGGGACTCCGCCGCCGAGATCCCGGACCGGGAGATCTGGGACCTGCGGCGGCACCTGCGCGGACAGCTGGTCGCCGAGGTGCGCCGGCGGCTCCACGCCTCCTGGCTCACCCGGGGCGCGGAACCGGCCGAACTCGGCTGGATCGACGGTGTGCTGGACCCGGACGTGCTGACGATCGGCTTCGCCCGGCGGGTGCCCTCGTACAAGCGGCTGACGCTGATGCTGCGCGACCGCGACCGGCTGCGGGAACTGCTGCTCCACCCGGACCGCCCGGTCCAGATCGTCGTCGCCGGCAAGGCCCACCCCGCCGACGACAGCGGAAAGCGGCTGGTCCGGGAGCTGGTGCGGTTCTCCGACGATCCCCGGGTGCGCCATCGCATCGTGTTCCTGCCGGACTACGGGATGGCCATGGCGCAGAAGCTCTACCCGGGCTGCGACGTCTGGCTCAACAACCCGCTGCGGCCTCTGGAGGCCTGTGGTACGAGCGGCATGAAGGCCGCGCTCAACGGGTGCCTCAACCTCTCGGTCCTGGACGGTTGGTGGGACGAGTGGTTCGAGCCGGACTTCGGATGGGCGATCCCCACGGCCGACGGTCTGGCCCTGGACGAGGACCGCCGTGACGATCTGGAGGCGGGTGCCCTCTACGAGCTGATCGAGGACCGGATCGCGCCGCGTTTCTACGACCGGGGCGGCGACGGGCTCCCCGAGCGCTGGATCGAGATGGTCCGCCGCACGGTGGGCACCCTCGGGCCCAAGGTCCTGGCCGGGCGGATGGTGTCCGAGTACGTGGAGCGGCTGTACGCGCCCGCCGCGCGCGCCCAGCGGGCACTGGACTCCGGCACCGCGCGGCAGCTCGCCGACTGGAAGGCCAGGGTCCGGGCCGCGTGGCCGCGGGTCGCCGTCGACCATGTGGAGGCCGTGGCACCGGACGCCGGGGGCGGCTCGGCCGAGCTGGGCTCGGCGCTGGTGGTGCGGGTCAGGATCGCCCTCGGGGTACTGGAGCCGGACGACGTGGAGGTGCAGGCGGTGGCCGGCCGGGTGGACGCGGCCGACGGGATCTCGGACGCCCAGGTCTTCCCGCTGAAACCCGCCGGAGGCCAGGACCTGGAGGGACGCTGGCTGTACGAGGGGCCGCTGGCCCTGGACCGCACCGGGCCGTACGGCTACACGGTGCGGGTGCTCCCCGCGCATCCGCTGCTGGCGACCGGCGCGGAACTCGGTCTGGTGGCACTGCCCGCGGAGACGATGGGCGACGGCGCGGGCCTGCTGATGCGCTGACGCACCGTCCGCTCGGCGCGCACAGGGAACCGCCCGGGAGGAGCGAGAGCTCCTCCCGGGCGGCTGGTGCCGGGTCGGACCCGGCTTGGGGTTCAGAAGGTCAGCTTGAAGCTGTTGATCTTGCCGGTGTCGCCGGAGTAGACGTCCTGGACCTTCAGCTTCCAGGTACCGTTCGCCGCCACCGCCGAGGCGTTGACCGTGTAGGTGGTCTTGACGTCGGCCGCCGAGTCGGAGATCGAGGAGTTCTTCAGCCGGTAGGTCGTCCCGTTCGGGGCGACGAGGTCGATGACCAGGTCACCGCGCCAGCTGTGGGTGATGTCCACGCCGACCTTGAGGGCGCTGGGCGCGTTGCCCGTGACGCCGGTGACGTTGACCGAGCTGGTGATGGCGGCGCCGCGGTCCGGGATGGCGACCGGGGTGCTGTTCTCGAAGACAGTGCCCGACGGGTCGGGGTCGGTGCCGCCACCGGACCGCGCACCGACGTTGATGCCGGCCCAGGCGTCGGCGACCGCCTTGTACTCGGTGCTGGTCGTGCCGTACAGCTCACCGGCGACGGCGAGGGTGCCGGTGCGGGCCGCCGCGTAGTTCGTCGTGGAGGTGAACTTGGTGGTGAGCGCCTTGAACCAGATCTGCGCGGCCTTGTCGCGGCCGATGCCGGTCACCGGCAGACCGTCGGAGGTCGGCGAGTCGTAGTTGACGCCGTTGATGGTCTTGGCGCCGCTGCCCTCGGAGAGCAGGTAGAAGAAGTGGTTCGCCGGACCCGAGGAGTAGTGGACGTCGACGTTGCCGATGCCCGAGTACCAGGCGTCCTTGGACGCGCCGTCCTTGCTCGGCTTGTCCATGTAGCGCAGCGGGCTGCCGTCGCCGTTGATGTCGATCTTCTCGCCGATGAGGTAGTCGCCCGGGTCCGAGGCGTTGTTGGCGTAGAACTCGACCGCGGTGGCCATGATGTCGCTGGTCGCCTCGTTGAGGCCACCGGACTCACCGCTGTACACCAGGCCCGCGGTCGCGGCGGTGACGCCGTGCGTCATCTCGTGCGCGGCCACGTCGAGGGCGGTCAGCGGGTTCGCGTTGCCGCTGCCGTCGCCGTACGTCATGCAGAAGCAACTGTCCTGCCAGAAGGCGTTGACGTAGTTGTTGCCGTAGTGGACGCGGGAGTACGCGCCGACGCCGTCGCCCCGGATGCCGGTGCGGCCGTGGACGTTCTTGTAGTAGTCCCAGGTCTCCGCGGCGCCGTAGTGGGCGTCCGCGGCGGCCGTCTCGGCGTTCGACGGGTTGCCGTTGCCCCACACGTCCGTGGAGTTGGTGAACAGCGTCCCGGTGCCGGAGGAGCCGTGGTTCAGGTTGTACGTCTTGTGGTTGCCGCGGCCGGTGTCGGTCAGCGTGTACGACGGCGCGGTGCCGAGGGTGACCTGGCCGCTGTACTCGGTGTTGCCGACGCCGTTCTCGATGCCCTGCCACTCGTACAGCTTCGCGCCGGTGGTGGCGTCGGTGATGACGTGCAGCTCGTTGGGGGTGCCGTCGTCCTGGAGCCCGCCGACGACGGTCTCGTAGGCCAGCTGCGGCTTGCCCTGCGCCATCCAGACCACCTTGCGGGGTGCCCGGTCGGCCTCGGTCTTCTTGGAGCCGTCGGCCTTGGCGAGGCCGAGCGCCTGCTTCTCGGCCACGGCGGGCGCGACGTCGGCCGTCGTGTCCACGGCCTTCAGCGTGTTGCTGCTGACGCTGGACGCCTTGGTGACGCCCTCGGTCGCCCCCGACTTGGACTCCTGGACGACCAGGTCGCCACCGAGCACCGGGAGTCCGGCGAGGGTGCGCTCGTAACGCGTGTGCGTGGTGCCGTCGTTGTCCTGGATGACGTCCCGGACGACGAGCTTCTCCTGCGAGCCGAGACCGAGCTCCTTGGCCGTGGCCGCCTTGGTCGCGTCGGCCTCACGGATCAGCTCGGCACGCTGGGACGGGGTGAGCTGCTTGGCCAGTGCACCGTGCTTGGCGCCGGCGGTCGCTGCCGCCGCGGTGGTGGTGCCGGGGGTGGCGGTGGCCGCACCGGTCTGGACGCCGACGGCGAGGAGGGCTGCTGCGGCTATCAGAGCGCCGGTCGCGGTGGCACGACGGCTGGGCGTGGATCTCACGCGGACTCCTTCTGCGAGGGGGGTACCGGCGGCAGGGCGTGCCGTCCGGGGAGAGCGAGAAGTGCGCAGAACGGGGTGAAGAGTGTCAGCCGGAGGACGGTCCTGTCAGGACCGCGTCAACAAGTTGGCCGGAAGTCGTCCGTTGCCGTAAAGGTCATGTTCGTTAAGCGGACGTTTCGCCGATCATCACCGCGATGCCGTCCAGCGTCCTTCGCAGGCCGAATTCGAAGAGTGGGTCCAGGTCGAGCTCGAACTCATCGTGTTCGAACAGAGAGTTGAGGAACGGGTAGGCGCCCCTGGCCGAGATGGCGTTGAGATGTGGCTCATTTCTTACCACCCTCTCCGCGTCGGACAGCCCGGTGTCCCGTCGCGCCTGTGCCTCCGGGCCGGCGGTCATGGCCCCTGTCCGGACATGGGCGAGCAGCGTGGGAGGGAGGTGCGGTGTCGTGTGCGGCGGCGGCCCCGTGCCCATGAGGGCGCGCGGCGCCCACTCCGTGTCCCTGGCGTGCGGGGATGCCGTCGGCCGGTGAAGGAGGCCGGGCCGGTGCCGTCCACGGAGGGCGCCCGTACACCGACCGGGGCCACCGGGCGGTCGGTTCCGGCCCCGGCCGTCAGTCACGGGGGTACGGCGGCGATGTGGAGCCTCGCGCCCTCCGTCGGCGTCGTGGTCGCCGCCCCGGCGGGCGGTGCGCCCGCCCGGCGGTCCGACCACGCATACGTCATGGGCGGCGGAACCAGGAACGGCGCCGCCCGGACCGGTCGGCGCCGTTGTCCGGCGCCGGGACAGCGCGGTGCGTTGCCCGCCGTGTCCGAGGCCGCGCGGCAGATGCTGTCGGGTGCGGTCGCGGTGGCGCGGCAGCTTCCGCACCATCTGCGGGACACGGTCCTGCGCCCGTGTTCCGGGTCTTCACCCACAGCGGGGCGACGGCCGCCCGGCGATGGCCGGTGCCGCCGCTCTCTCCGTCGTCCCGCTCCGGGGCACGGGTTCCGCATCGGCCGGGCGGACCGGGCGGCGACGACCGTGCCGAGGAGCGGCCACGGCCGCGAGGGAGCCCGCCGCCCCGGTCCGGGGCGGAGCGCGTCAGCGCGTGGTCAGTACCATCCGGAAGCGGGCGGCGCCGGACATCATCTTCCGGTACGCCTCGTCGACCGCGTCCAGCGGCACGATCTCGGTCATCGGGCGGATCCCGTGCAGAGCGCTGAACGCCAGGGTGTCCTGCACGTCCTGGGCGGTGCCCGACGGGTGGCCCCGGACGACCTTGCCGCTCATGATCAGCTGGGCCGGGCTGATCCCCAGCGGTTCGGGGTCCACGCCGATGACCACCAGCTCCCCACGCGGGGAGAGTCCCTCCACGGTCGCCGAGATCGCCTCGGAGTTGGCCGCGGTGGCCAGGACCGCCTTGGCGCCGCCGAGGGCCTGCAGCGCGTCCGCGACGGAGGTGTCCGCCGTGCTGTCGACGTAGTGGTGCGCGCCGAGTTCCCGGGCGAAGTCGGCCTTGGCGGCTCCGCGGGCGATGGCCACGGTCTCGAAGCCCATCGCGGCCGCGTACTGCACCCCCAGATGTCCGAGGCCGCCGATGCCGAGCACGGCGACCAGGTCACCCGGTCGGGCGGAGCTGCGCCGCAGCCCGTTGTACGTGGTCACCCCCGCGCAGGCCATGGGCGCCGCATCGGCCGCCGTCAGCGTGTCGGGGATCCGGGCCAGGGCGTCCACCGGTGCGATCACCGTCTCGGCGTAGCCGCCGTCGTACGCCCACCCGGGCACCTTCAGGTACCGGCACACGACGAAGTCGCCCTGCCGGCAGGGCGTGCAGTGGCCGCAGCTGCCGCCGAACCAGCCCACCGCCACCCGCTCGCCCACCTGCCAGGCGTTCTCCGCGCCCGCGCCGAGCTCCTCGATCCGCCCGGCGATCTCATGTCCGGGCACCACCGGAAACCGCACACCCGGGAGCCCGCCGCCCACGAAGAGCGCGTCGCTGTGGCAGACCCCGCAGGCCTCCACGGCCACCCGTACGTGGCCGGGGCCGGGCTGCGGCACCTCGCGTTCGACGATCTCGAACGGACCATCGGCGGTGGCGACCTGCGCGGTTCGATAGACGCTCATCTGGCTCTCTCCGGGATACGGGTGGACGGCTCCCCCCGGATCAGGAGACCAGCTCCGGCCCGATCACGCGCGCCGAGTGGCGCGGGTGAGCGGCCCGCCCGGCGCAACCGCCGGGACCGAGGCCCCCGCCCGGCCCCTCAGGCCAGGCTCTCCCGCCACGCCCGGTGCAGCCCCGCGAAGCGGCCCGTGCCGCCGATGAGTTCGGCCGGAACACCGTCCTCCACGATGCGCCCGTGCTCCATCACCAGGACCCGGTCCGCGATCTCCACCGTCGACAGGCGGTGGGCGATCACCACCGCGGTGCGGCCGTGCAGCACCGTGTCCATGGCCCGCTGCACCGCCCGTTCGCCGGGGATGTCCAGGGAACTCGTCGCCTCGTCGAGGATCAGGACGGCCGGGTTCGCCAGCAGGGCCCGTGCGAACGCGACCAGCTGGCGCTGACCGGCCGAGATCCGGCCGCCCCGCTTGCGTACGTCCGTGTCGTATCCCTCGGGCAGAGCGGCGATGAAGTCGTGCGCGCCGATCGCCTTGGCGGCCTGCTCGATCTCTTCACGGGTCGCGTCCGGGCTGCCGATCGCGATGTTCTCGGCGACTGTCCCGGAGAACAGGAACGCCTCCTGGGTCACCATGACCACACCCCGGCGCAGCTCGGGCACGGCCAGATCCCGCAGATCGGTCCCGTCCAGCAGCACCCGGCCGTCGGTCGGGTCGTAGAAGCGGGCCAGCAGCTTGGCGAGCGTCGACTTGCCCGCGCCCGTCGAACCGACCACGGCCACGGTCTGGCCGGCCGGCACCGTCAGGTCGAAGCGGGGCAGCACCTCGCCGCCCGTCCGGTAGGCGAAACGCACCGAGTCGAAGACGACCTCGCGGCCCGGGTGCTCACCCGTGAGCGCGGGCAGCTCCCGCGGATCCGACGTCTCGGGGACGGAAGGGGTCTGGGCCAGCAGACCCGCGATCTTCTCCAGCGAGGCCGCCGCCGACTGGTAGGAGTTGAGGAACATGCCGAGCCGGTCGATCGGGTCGTACAGCCGGCGCAGATAGAGCACGGCAGCGGCCAGCACACCGAGCGCCAGGGTGCCCGACGCCACGCGGTACGCGCCCCACAGCACGATCCCGGCGACCGCCGTGTTCGCGACCAGCCGGGAGCCGACGACATAGCGAGCCATCTCCAGCAGCGCGCCGCCGTTCGTCCACGCGTGTGTGCTGTTGAGGTCCTCGAAGTGCCGGTCGTTGATCCGCTCGCGGCGGAATGCCTGGACGGGACGGATGCCGTTCATCGACTCGGCGAACTTCACGATGACCGCGGCGATCGCCGTCGACCGCGCCGCGTACAGCGCCCCGGCCCGCCGCCGGTAGAGGTGTACCAGCCCCCACAGGGGAACGAACGAGAGCACCGCGACCGCGCCGAGGCCGAAGTCCAGCCAGAGCAGCATCAGCGAGATGGAGACGAAGGACAGGACGATGACGATCAGTTCCTGCAGCCCCTCGCTGAGCAGTTCCCGCAGCGACTCCACATCCGTGGTGGAGCGGGAGATCAGCCGGCCCGAGGTGTAGCGCTCATGGAAGTCCACGCTCAGCGCCTGTGCGTGGCGGAAGATCCGCCCGCGCAGATCGAGCAGCACGTCCTGGTTGATCCGGGCGGAGGCCAGGATGAACGCGTACTGCATGGCCCCCGCGGCCGCCGAGCACAGCGCGTACCCCACGGCCACCGCGATCAGCGGCCCGTAGTCCTTGTCCCGGAAGGCGGGCACACCGCTGTCGATGGCGTACGCGACGAGCAGCGGGCCCGCCTGTACCGCCATCTGCTGGATCAGCAGCAGCAGGGCGGACACCATCACCCGGCCCCGGTGCGGCCGGAGCAACGACATCAGCAGTGCGCGGGTCGCACCACGGGGCGTGGGCAGGTCGTCCCGGTCGAACCGGTCCCCGGCGCCGTCGGAGAGGGACGGGTCCTCGGGCGGCTTGCCCGCCTCGCGCCGGTCGGCGGGCCCGGTCGTCGTACTGGTCATCGGGTACGGCCCTTCTCGGCGGGGACGTCCGGCACGAGGCGGTCCTCGGCGGACGGGTCGGGGAAGGTGTCCTCGGCGAAGGCACCCTCCTGTGCGCTGGTGGCGCCCGCCATCAGCCAGGCGTACTCCGCACTGTCGCGCAGCAGTTCCTGATGGGTGCCGACGGCGGTGATCCGGCCCTCCGACAGCAGCGCCACCCGGTCCGCCAGCATCACGGTGGACGGACGGTGCGCCACGACGATCGCCGTCGTCTCCTCAAGCACCTGCCGCAGGGCGGCTTCCACCAGCGCCTCCGTGTGCACGTCGAGGGCGGAGAGCGGATCGTCGAGCACCAGGAAGCGTGGCCGGCCGACCACGGCGCGGGCCAGCGCGAGCCGCTGCCGCTGACCGCCCGAGAGGCTGAGCCCCTGCTCGCCGACCTGGGTGCCGATGCCCTCGGGCAGGTCGTGGACGAAGTCGGCCTGCGCGACCGCGAGCGCCCGCCGCAGCTCTTCCTCCCCGGCGCCCTCGGCGCCCATCAGCACGTTCTCCCCGACGCTCGCCGAGAAGAGCGTCGGCTCCTCGAACGCCACGGACACCAGCCCGCGCAGCTCCTCCCGGGGCAGGGTGGTGATGTCCCTGCCGTCCAGCGTGATCCGTCCCGCGGTGGCCTCGTGCAGCCGGGGCACGAGGGCGGTGAGCGTCGTCTTCCCGGAACCCGTGGCCCCGACCAGGGCCATGGTCTCGCCGGGGCGGATACGCAGATCGATCCCGGACAGGACGGGTTCGGAACCGGCCTCCGCGTCGGGGTAGCGGAACTCCACGCCCTCGAAGACCATCTCGCCGTGTCCCGACGCGTCCGCCGGAGCCCGGCCGCCGGCGGTGGCCGTGTCGTCCTCCTCGGCCACATCCATCACTTCGAAGAACCGCTCGGTCGCCGTCGCCGACTCCTGGCTCATCGCCAGCAGGAAGCCGATCGACTCGATCGGCCACCGCAGCGCGAGAGCCGTGGAGAGGAAGGCGACCAGGGTGCCCGCCGAGAGTCCGCCGTCCGCGACCTGGACCGTGCCGAGGACCAGCGCCGCCCCGATGGCCAGCTCCGGGATCGTGGTGATGGCGGCCCAGATGCCCGCGAGGAGGCGCGCCTTGCCCAGCTCCGTGCTCCGAAGCCGCTGCGCGAGGGCACGGAACGCGAGGGCCTGGCTGCGGTGCCGGCCGAAGCCCTTGATGATGCGGATGCCGAGCACGCTCTCTTCGACGACCGTCGTCAGATCACCGACCTGGTCCTGCGCCTGGCGCGCCACGACCGAGTACTTCGTCTCGAAGACCGCGCAGATGACCACCAACGGCACCACCGGGGCGAGCAGCACCAGCCCCAGCGTCCACTGCTGCATCAGCAGAATGATGAAACCGACCAGGATCGTCGTGCCGTTGACCAGCAGGAACGTCAGCGGAAAGGCCAGGAACATGCGCAGCAGCATCAGGTCCGTGGTGCCGCGTGACAGCAACTGCCCCGACGGCCAGCGGTCGTGGAACGCCACCGGCAGCCGTTGCAGATGCCGGTACAGGTCGGCCCGCATCGCCGCTTCGACCCCCGCCAGCGGCCGGGCCACCAGCCACCGCCGTATCCCGAAGAGCAGGGCCTCGGCGATGCCCAGCAGCAGCAGGTACAGCGCGCCCAGCCAGACACCCCCCGGATCACGGTCCGCCACCGGGCCGTCGACGATCCACTTCAGTACGAGAGGGATCACCAGGCCGATACAGGAGGCGACTATCGCGACCAGCGCGGCGCCGGACATGCGGTTCCGCACCGGCTTCACATAGGGCCACAGCCGCAACAGCGAGCGTGCGGTGGACCGTTCCTTGGGCTCTGCATCTTTTTCGGGCATCACAGGCGAGACTACGGTTCACCACTGACATCGCTCATGTGGATATTCGGCCGTCCGGCGGTGCCGGTCCCCGGACCGCGTCCCGCGGGACCCGCAGGTCGTACCCCCGTATCAACCGATCGGCCGATGTCCGTTCGAGCGCGATGGACGATGGTGCGCCGGGCCCCGCGACACGATGCTCGTGGGCATGGCAATCATCGAAGTGAGCGGGGTGCGCAAGGCCTACGCCGGGCGCCCCGCCGTGGACGGAGTGAGCTTCGCCGTCGACGAGGGGGAGATCTTCGGGATCCTCGGACCCAACGGGGCGGGCAAGACCACCACCGTCGAGTGCGTCGAGGGGCTGCGGGTTCCCGACGCCGGAACGGTCCGCGTCGCCGGTCTCGACCCCGTCGCCGACCATGACCGGGTCACCCGGCTGCTCGGCGCGCAGCTCCAGGAGAGCGAGCTCCAGCCCAAGCTGACCGTGGCCGAGGCCCTGGAGCTGTACAGCGCCTTCTACCCGGAGCCCGCCGACTGGCGCGCGCTGGCCGAACGGCTCGGACTGCACACCAAGTACCGCACCAGGTTCGCCCAACTGTCCGGCGGTCAGAAGCAGCGCCTGTCCATCGCGCTCGCCCTGGTCGGCAACCCGAAGGTCGTGGTCCTGGACGAGCTGACCACGGGTCTGGACCCGCGGGCCCGCCGGGACACCTGGCAGCTGATCGAGGACGTGCGCGACAGCGGTGTGACGGTCCTTCTGGTCACCCACTTCATGGAAGAGGCCAGCCGGCTCTGCGACCGCGTCGCCGTGATCGACAAGGGCAAGGTCGTCGCTCTCGACACCCCGTCCGGCCTGATCAACCAGGCCGGCAGCGCCACCGCCATCTCGTTCACACCCTCACAGCCGCTCGACGACACCGAGCTCGGTCTGCTCCCCGGGGCGGCCTCCGTCGAGCAGAAGGACGGCCGGGTCGTCATTCACGGCACCGACGAGACGGTCAACGCCGTGATCTCGCTGCTGGCCCGCCACCGCATCACCGCACACCGGCTCCGCGTCTCCGAGGCGACGCTGGACGACGCCTTCCTCGACCTCACAGAAACGGTGGCCTGACGATGACCACGGCGAACCCGGCCACGGCGACGGACACAGCGACCCCATGGGCGGCGGTGCTCAGGACCGAGACGCGGCTCTTCCTCCGCGAACCCGGCGCTCTGTTCTGGATCCTCGTCTTCCCGACCGCGCTGCTGACGGTCCTCGGCCTGATTCCGTCCTTCCGGGACCCCGACGAGGCGCTCGGCGGCCGCCGCGTCATCGATCTGTACGTACCGGTGTCGGTGCTGCTCGCCGTGATCATGGCCGGGATCGGGGCCATGCCGCCCGTCCTCACCGGCTACCGTGAGCGCGGGATCCTGCGCCGGATGTCGGCCACTCCGGTGCCGCCGTCCGCCCTGCTCACCGCGCAGATCGCCCTGCACGGCGCCGGGGCCCTCGGCTCCGCCGCGCTGGTGATGACCGTCGGCCGCGCCGTCTTCGGCGTGAGGCTGCCCGGACAGCCCTTCGGCTACGTCCTGGCGCTGCTCCTGGCGACGGCGAGCGTCCTCAGCCTCGGCGCACTGCTGTGTGCGCTCTCCCGCACCACCAAGGCATCCTCCGCCATCAGCACGGTCGCCAACTTCGTGATGATGTTCACCGCCGGGGTCTGGATCCCGGTGCAGGCCATGCCCGACGCCCTCCGGCGCATCGTCGAGGCCACCCCGTTCGGCGCGGCCTCCCAGGCCCTGGACCGGGCGGCGTCCGGCGGCTGGCCCGGCTGGGTACAGCTGGGCGTCATGGCACTGTGGACGGCCGTGGTGACCGGGCTGGCGACCCGGCTGTTCCGTTGGGAGTGACCGTTGCGGGGGAGACTTCGCCCATGAACGTGGGGGACATGACAGAGGCGGGCACGACCGGAGCGACGACGGCCGCGCAGTGGTGGGAACGGCTCTTCCGGTACGGGCCGTACGGTCTGCTCGGCCTGGGCACCGCGGTCGCGGTGCTGACCGTCGACGTCCTCATGTCCCGCTCGGACGTGTACGCCGCGACGGTGCTGGTTCCGTTGGTGCTCGTCCTCCAGTTCTGGTGGGGGCGGGTCAGGACGCGTGTTCTCCCGAAGTCGCGGGCGGCGCAGTTCTACTTCGTCGCCCGCACCTTGCTCGCCTTCGGACTGACCTGGTGCAACTCGTTCTTCTCCATGTTCGCGGTACTCAGCTACTTCGACGCGAGCCGACTGCTCCCCCGACGGGCCGTGCGCGCCGGGCTGCTGGCCACCGCCGTCATCATGGCGGGCTCGCAGTGCGGCAGCGGCCTTCCGCCGGCCGGCCTGATGAACTGGGTCGCCTTCGGCATTCTTCTCGCCCTGCACGGGACCATCACCATGGTCTTCTCCCAGATCGATGACCGGGAGGCCGAGCACGCGCGCACCCAGGTCGACACCATCGCCGCACTGGAGTCCGCCAACGCCCGCCTCGAACAGGCCATGGCGGAGAACGCCGGCCTGCACGCCCAACTCCTCGTCCAGGCCCGCGAAGCGGGCGTCGCCGACGAGCGGCGCAGGCTCGCCGCCGAGATCCACGACACGCTCGCGCAGGGCCTGACCGGCATCATCGCCCAGCTCCAGGTGGTGACCTCGGTCGCCGACACCGACCCGGTACGGGCCCGGCAGCACCTCGACCGCGCCGCCGCGCTGGCCCGGCACAGCCTGGGCGAGGCGCGCCGCTCGGTGCACGATCTGGTCCCCGCGGCACTGGAACACGACGACCTGCCGGGCGCGCTGAAGAAGACGGTCGCCGGCTGGGGAGAACGCCACGGGGTCCGGGCCGAGTTCACCGTCACCGGTACCGTCGAGCCGCTCCACGACGAGATAGCCGCCACCCTGCTCCGCATCGCCGAGGAGGCCCTGGCCAACGCCGGCCGCCATGCCGGGGCCTCGCGGGTCGGCATCACCCTCTCCTTCATGGGCGACGAACTCACCCTGGACGTACGGGACGACGGCCGCGGCTTCGACCCGGCCGCCCTCCCGCCGTACAGTGGCGCGGGCGGTTTCGGGCTCGGCGGCATGCGGGCCCGCGCCGAACGCGTCGCGGGCACCGTCGAGGTGGAGACGGAGCCCGGCGGCGGCACGGCGGTCTGCGCCCGGGTGCCACTGGTTCAGCACAGCCGATGACCAGTACGGTTGGCCTGCCATGGCTGAGGATTCCGCACGCGTCATCACGCTCGTCGTCGTCGACGACCACCCCGTCGTACGGGACGGTCTGCGCGGCATGTTCGATTCGGCCCCGGGGTTCCAGGTTCTCGGGGAGGCACCGAACGGGGTGGTGGGTGTCGACCTCGTGGCCCGGCTCGACCCCGATGTCGTCCTGATGGACCTGCGGATGCCGGGTGGCGGCGGAGTCGCCGCCATCGCCGAACTGACCCGGCGCGGCGCCCGGTCCAAGGTGCTCGTCCTCACCACGTACGACACCGACTCCGACACCCTGCCCGCGATCGAGGCCGGTGCGACCGGCTATCTGCTCAAGGACGCCCCGCGTGACGAGTTGTTCAACGCCGTCCGGGCCGCCGCCGACGGCCGCACCGTCCTCTCGCCCGCCGTCGCCTCCCGCCTCGTCTCGCGGGTGCGCACCCCGGTGGCCCCGGGCAACGAGCCGCTGTCCGCCCGTGAGCGCGAGGTGCTCGCACTCGTCGCGAAGGGCACCTCGAACCGCGCGATAGCCGCCGAGCTGTTCATCAGCGAGGCCACGGTGAAGACCCATCTCACCCACATCTTCGCCAAGCTGGGCGCCAAGGACCGGGCCGCCGCCGTCGCGGTCGGCTACGACCGCGGCATCCTCGGCCGACCCCGCTCCCGGCCGCTCACTCCCTGACCCTCAGCAGCAGCACCGATCGCTCCGGCACGGTCAGTGTCCCGCCGCCGGGGTGGACGGTGCCGGGGGCCGCCTCCTGGTCCTCCCGCGAGGTGTCCAGGACGAGTTCGTAGCTCTGCGCCCAGGGCGGCCCGGGGAGCAGGAAGTCGCTCGGCCGGTGGTCCGCGTGCAGGATCGCCAGAAAGCTGTCGTCCGTGACCGCTTCGCCCCGCGCGTCCCGGCCGGGGATGTCGCGTCCGGAGAGATAGAGCCCGAGCGTGGCCGCCGGGGCGTACCAGTCCTGCTCCGTCATCTCCGCGCCCTGCCGGGTGAACCACGCCAGGTCCCGCAGCCCGTCCGCCGCCTGCGCCCGCCCGGAGAAGAAGGCGCGACGGCGCAGCACCGGGTGGCCGTGGCGCAGGGTGAGCACTCGTGAGGTCAGCTCGGTCAGCGCCCGCCACTCGGGCTGTTCGAGCAGGGACCAGTCCACCCAGCCCACCTCGTTGTCCTGGCAGTAGGCGTTGTTGTTGCCGCCCTGCGTACGGCCCATCTCGTCGCCCGCGACCAGCATCGGCACCCCGGTGGACAGCAGCAGCGTGGTGAGCAGGTTGCGCAGCTGGCGGCGGCGCAGCGCGTTGACGCCGGGGTCGTCGCTCTCGCCCTCGGCGCCGCAGTTCCAGGACCGGTTGTCCGAGGTGCCGTCCCGGTTGCCCTCGCCGTTGGCCTCGTTGTGCTTCTGCTCGTAGCTGACCAGATCGCGCAGGGTGAAGCCGTCGTGCGCGGTGACGAAGTTGACCGAGGCGTACGGGCGCCTGCCGCCCCAGGCGTACAGATCGCTGGATCCGGTCAGCCGGTAGCCGAGGTCCCGTACGTCGGGCAGGGCGCCGCGCCAGAAGTCCCGCACGGCGTCCCGGTAGTGGTCGTTCCACTCGGTCCACAGCGGGGGGAAGGCGCCCACCTGGTAGCCCCCGTTGCCGACGTCCCACGGCTCGGCGATCAGCTTCACCCGGCGCAGCACCGGGTCCTGGGCGATCACCGCGAGGAACGGGGAGAGCATGTCCACGTCGTGCATCGAACGGGCCAGCGCCGCCGCCAGATCGAAGCGGAATCCGTCGACGCCCATCTCCGTGACCCAGTAGCGCAGCGAGTCCGTGATCAGCCGCAGGACGTGCGGCTGGACCACGTGCAGGGTGTTGCCGCAGCCGGTGTAGTCCGCGTATCTGCGGGCGTCGGACTGGAGGCGGTAGTAGCCACGGTTGTCGATGCCGCGCAGTGACAGCATCGGACCCAGCTCGCTCGCCTCCGCGGTGTGGTTGTAGACCACGTCGAGGATCACCTCGATCCCGGCGTCGTGCAGGGCCCGCACCATCCGCTTGAATTCGCCGACCTGCTGGCCCGCGGTCCCGCTGGCGGAGTAGTCGGCGTGCGGGGCGAAGTAGCCGATGGAGTTGTAGCCCCAGTAGTTGCGCAGGCCATGCCGGAGCAGATGGTCCTCGTGGGCGAACTGATGCACCGGCAGCAGCTCCACCGCCGTCACACCGAGCCGGAGCAGATGGTCGAGGGCGGCCGGATGGGCGAGACCGGCGTAGGTGCCCCGCAGTTCCTCCGGGATTCCGGGGTGCAGCCTGGTGAAGCCGCGCACATGGAGCTCGTAGATGACGGAGTCCGCCCACGGGGTCTTGGGGCGGCGGTCCTCCGCCCAGTCTTCGTCGTCGTGGACGACGACCCCCTTCGGCACGTACGGAGCGGAGTCCCGCTCGTCGCGCACGGTGTCCGCGACCTGCTGGTGCGGCCAGTCCCTCACATGGCCGTACACCTCGGCCGGGAGGGTGAACGAGCCGTCCACGGCGCGGGCGTACGGATCGAGGAGCAGTTTCGCCGCGTTCCACCGGGCACCGGTCCAGGGGTCCCAGCGGCCGTGCACCCGGTAGCCGTACCGCCGGCCCGGCCGTACGCCCGGCACGAAGCCGTGCCAGATCTCATGCGTCAGCTCGGTCAGCGCAAGGCGCGTCTCGCTTCCCTCCTCGTCGAAGAGGCAGAGCTCGACGGCCTCCGCGCCGCCCGCCCAGAGCGCGAAATTGGTGCCCGCCACTCCGTCGGGGCCCACCCGGAAGCGGGCTCCGAGCGGCATCGGCGTGCCGGGCCACACGGTGGGCGGACGCCCCGTCACGGCCTTTCGCGCGCGCTCCCGCACGGGCGCCGGCTCCGTCTCCCGCACTGCTTCCCGCACTGCTTCCCGCATTGCTTCCTGCTCGGCTGCGCTCGACACCTGCTCGCCTCCCGCGGCTCGTGGGGACCCGCACCGAAGAGGAGCGCGCGGCGTCCCGGCCGCGGCTCCCCCAGTGTGGTCCTCCCCTCTGTTCTGCCCACACCCGCGCCCGCACTCACGTTTCCCCCGACCGGCCCCCGTCGTTGGGGGGACGTGAACCACGTAGCGAAGAGGGCGGTGGCGAACGCGGCCACCGTGCCGACATGGGCAGGACTGCTCGCCGTGCTGGCTCTGCTGAGCGGCTGCACCGGCACCGGAACCGTCTTCAGCGGGAAGGCGCGCTCCCCGCAGGACGCGATCCGGATCGTCCCGCGGGACGGGGCGAGCAACGTCGGCCCCGACGACCGGATGGAGGTGCAGGTCCCGGACGGGCGGCTGGAGAGCGTCAGGGTGACGCGGATCGAGGACGCGCAGAACCAGGAGCTACCGGGCCGGATCGCGCACGACGGCCGCTCCTGGACGCCGCGGGGAAAGTCGGGCCGGCTCGGGCTCGCCGCCAAGTACCGCGTCGACGCGGTCGCCCTGGACGGCGCCGGACACCGCTCGGCCCGCCACACCACCTTCACCACGGCCGTCCCCGAACACCGCTTCATCGGCTACTTCACACCGGAGAACCGGTCCACGGTCGGCACCGGAATGATTGTCTCCTTCAACTTCAACCGCCCGGTCAGGAATCGCCCGGCTGTGCAGCGCGCCATCCGGGTGACCGCGGATCCGGCGGTCGAGGTGGTGGGGCACTGGTTCGGCGACAGCCGCCTCGACTTCCGCCCCGCCGCCTACTGGGAGCCGGGCACCGAGGTCACCGTCAAGGTGGGGCTGCGCGATGTGGAGGGCGCGCCGCACGTGTACGGCTCCCAGGACAAGACGGTTGCCTTCGAGGTGGGCCGTTCCCAGATCTCCCGGGTGGACGCGGCCGCCCACACCATGGAGGTGCGCCGCGACGGCCGGCTCCTGACCACGGTCCCGATCACGGCGGGCTACCCGGGCATGGAGACGTACAACGGCAAGATGGTGGTCAGCGAGATGTACGACGTGACCCGGATGGACGGCCGGACCGTCGGCTTCGGCGGCGAGTACGACATCAAGGACGTCCCGCACGCCCTCCGGCTCACCGATTCCGGCACCTTCCTGCACGGCAACTACTGGTCGGACGACGACATCTTCGGCTCGGCCAACGTCAGCCACGGCTGCGTGGGGCTGCGCGACGTGCAGGGCGGCGACGGCGACACCCCGGCCGGCTGGTTCTTCGACCGGACACTCATCGGCGATGTGGTCGAGGTCGTCAACTCCAAGGACAAGCAGGTCGCACCGGACAACGGGCTCGGGGGCTGGAACCTGAGCTGGACCCGGTGGAAGGCAGGCTCCGCCCTGCGCTGAGGCCCCGTCGGACCGGCCGGGGCCCGTCCGGCGCACGAGGACGGACCCCCGCCCGGTCCCGCGGCACCCCGTACCCCGTGTCACCCGGCGAAGTCCAGGACAACTTGGGACTGAACGGTGACATCCGCGGGGTCAACTCCTCAGGGTCGGTGTGATTATCTTTCGCTGAGCGCGCACGTGCAGCGCGCGGGGGCGGGAACCTGCGGGTTCCCAGGGCCTTGGCGGGGCCGGGCCGTGTGAGGGGAGACGAGCACATTGAACGGGCAGCCGATATCGGGGACATCGGCCGGGGCGGACAGCGGGCGGCGCGGGCGTGGGGCCACCGGAACGCTGGCTCTGGCACTGGGTGCGCTGCTGTTTCTGGTGACGGCGTGCGGCGGGGGAGACGCCGGTGACGCGGGCAAGGGCGGCGGGAAGGCCGAGGACACCACCGCCTCGCAGGCCGTGGTGACCATCGCGCCGAAGGACGGCGCGGACTCCGTGGCCACCAGCGGGGCCCTGAAGATCTCGGCCGCGCAGGGGAAGCTGACCACGGTCAAGGTCGTCGGCCCCAAGGGCGCCGAGGTCGAGGGGAAGATCGCGGCGGACGGTGCGAGCTGGACGCCGGACCAGCATCTGGCCGCCGCGACCAAGTACAGCGTCCACGCCATCGCCAAGGACGCGAAGGGCCGTGAGTCGGCGAAGGACACCAGCTTCACGACGCTGGTCCCGCAGAACACCTTCATCGGGCAGTACACCCCGGAGGACGGCTCCACGGTCGGTGTGGGCATGCCCGTGTCGATCCACTTCACCCGGGGCATCACCGACCCGGCCGCGGTCGAGGAGGCCATCAAGGTGACGGCCGAGCCGTCCGTGCCGATCGAGGGCCACTGGTTCGGCAACGACCGGCTCGACTTCCGCCCCGACGCGTACTGGGCCGCCGGTACCAAGGTGACCGTGAAGCTCAACCTCGACGGCGTCGAGGGACGCCCCGGTGTCTACGGCAAGCAGGCCAAGACGGTCTCCTTCACCATCGGCCGCAGCCAGGTCAGCACCGTCGACGCGAGCACGCACCGGATGAAGGTCGTCCGCGACGGCAAGCAGATCAAGGACATCCCGATCTCGGCGGGCGCCCCGGCGACCACCACGTACAACGGTCAGATGGTCATCAGCGAGAAGCTCAAGGTGACCCGGATGAACGGTGACACGGTGGGCTTCGGCGGCGAGTACGACATCAAGGACGTGCCGCACGCGATGCGCCTGTCCACCTCGGGGACCTTCATCCACGGCAACTACTGGGGCGGCTCCGGTGTCTTCGGCTCGGCCAACACCAGCCACGGCTGTGTCGGTCTCCAGGACGTGCGCGGCGCGTGGAGCAAGCAGACCTCGGCGGCCTGGTTCTTCGACAACTCGCTCATCGGCGACGTGGTGGTCGTGAAGAACTCGAAGGACCGGACGATCCAGCCGGACAACGGCCTCAACGGCTGGAACATGTCCTGGTCGGAGTGGACCAAGTAGCTCCCGTCGTACGGAAACACGAGCGGGCCCGGTGCTGTGACCGACAGCACCGGGCCCGCTGGCATGAGCCCCGGTTAACCTGCCTCTCATGACCGCAACCCTCGAAGTACGCGACGGCGTCGGCACGATCCTGCTGGACCGCCCGCCCATGAACGCCCTGGACGTCGCCACCCAGGACCGGCTGCGTGAACTCGCCGAGGAGGCCACCGGGCGCGACGACGTCCGCGCCGTGGTCCTCTACGGCGGCGAGAAGGTGTTCGCGGCGGGCGCGGACATCAAGGAGATGCAGGCGATGGACCACACGGCGATGGTCGTACGGTCCAAGGCGCTGCAGGACTCCTTCACCGCGGTGGCCCGGATCCCCAAGCCCGTCGTCGCCGCAGTCACCGGCTACGCGCTGGGCGGCGGCTGCGAGCTGGCGCTCTGCGCCGACTACCGGATCGCCGCCGACAACGCCCGGCTGGGCCAGCCCGAGATCCTGCTCGGGCTGATCCCCGGCGCGGGCGGCACCCAGCGCCTCGCCCGGCTGATCGGCCCCTCCCGGGCCAAGGACCTGATCTTCACCGGTCGCCATGTGAAGGCGGAGGAGGCACTGTCGATCGGTCTGGTGGACCGCGTGGTGCCCGCCGCCGAGGTGTACGAGCGGGCGCACGCCTGGGCCGCCGGGCTGGCGAAGGGGCCGGCCCTCGCGCTGCGCGCCGCCAAGGAATCCGTCGACGCGGGGCTGGAGACGGACATCGACACCGGGCTCACGATCGAGAGGAATTGGTTCGCGGGTCTGTTCGCCACCGAGGACCGGGAGCGCGGAATGCGCAGTTTTGTGGAAGAGGGGCCGGGCAAGGCCAAATTCCTCTGACCGAACGACAGTTGGGCACAGGATGACGCGGGTTCATCCGTGCGGGCGGATTGGCCGGACCTCAAGGGACCCTGAGGTCCGGCTGTCCGAAGGGGCCGACAAACTCGTCTGGACGCGATATCCGTGCAGGTCAGCATGGGTGTGAGGGGTCGCATTCTGCCACTGGCATATGCCTATCGACCTCTGCGGAATGATGCATTCCGGGGTGTGGATTCCCTCGGAACGGCCCCGGAGCACCCGCCTTGCGGCCATGATGGTGTGCATGGCGGGCCTGGAGGGTGTGGAGCAGCCGCGACCGCGCAGCGGCGCGACGGCGGCGCGGTGGATGACGGCCGTCGAGGACGAACAGGCGTTCAAGGCGCTGGAGTTGTTCGGGAATCCGGCGGAGGGCGAGGTCCGGCTGCCGTCCCGTCCGGAGTCCGCGGCCACCGCCCGGCGGCTCACCTCGTGCGTGGTGCTGCGTCAGTGGGCGCTCTCTCCGCAGACCGCCGAATACGCCGTGCTGCTCGTCTCGGAGCTCGTCGGCAACGCCGTGCGGCACACCGGCGCCCGGGTCTTCGGGCTACGGATGCTGCGCCGTCGTGGCTGGATCAGGATCGAGGTGCGCGACCCCTCGCGCGGGCTGCCCTGCCTGATGCCCGTCCAGGCGATGGACGTCAGCGGGCGCGGGCTGTTCCTCGTCGACAAGCTCTCCGACCGGTGGGGCGTGGATCTGCTGCCGCGCGGCAAGACCACGTGGTTCGAGATGCGGATCTCCGACCGCTGACCCCGGCGGGCCCGGATCGTACGCACAGAAGCCCCCGGTCCGCCATGGTGGGGCGCTTCGGGGGCCGCTGTGTGGGGGCCGTGAAATGGGGGGTGTGTTCACGGCCGCTTGTGACGACCGGGCTCGGGTCGGTGCGGTCGTGTGACCGACTATGGCAGATGGGCGACCTTGCCGCCAAAGGTGCAAACAGGGCATTAGTGGACATCATGGGGCGTTTTTCAGGTGAATCACAGGTGTGATGGGTCACTTGCCTGGAAAAGCATGAATATTTATGGGATTCGGCGAATGATTCATTCGCGTCACCTGTAAGTCCCCAATAATATCCTCTGACTGTTTCGTGCCTACTGTTCTGCACATGAACGCCTCCGACAGACCGGTGCACCGCCGCAGCGCCCTGCGCGCCGGAGCGGGGGCCGCCCTCGCCGGTGTCCTCACTGCCGGATGCGCGGACCACGGCGACGCCACCGTGTCGGCCGGGAACGCCTCGACCGCCGCGAGCCCGCAGAGCTCCGCCACCGCGTCCACCGGGAACCCCGCGCCCGCCCCGCGCCGCCTTCCCGGACAGCCGGCCCAGATCGACCACGGCCCCCGCGACCGCGCCCGCGTCGCCCTCACCTTCCACGGCCAGGGCGACCCCGCCATCGCCCGGACCGTGCTCGCCGAGGTCGAACGGGCCCACGCCCGGATCACCGTCCTCGCCGTCGGCAGCTGGCTCGACGAACACCCCGAGATGGCCCGCCGCATCCTCGACGGCGGGCACGACCTCGGCAACCACACCCAGCACCACGTCGACATCTCCTCGATGGGCGAGACCGAGGCGTACGCGGAGATCACCGGCTGCGCCCAGCGGCTGCGCCGGCTCACCGGCTCCATCGGCACCTGGTTCCGGCCCTCGCGCGCCAGGTACGCCACCCCGCTCGTCCAGCGGCTCGCCGCCGCGGCGGGCTACCCGCACGTCCTCTCGTACGACGTGGACTCCCTCGACTTCACCTCTCCCGGCGCCGCGGCCGTCACCCGCAAGGTGGCCGGGGAGATCCGCAACGGATCGGTGGTGAGCCTGCACTTCGGCTACGCGGACACGGTCGCCGCCCTGCCTCTCCTCCTCACCGAAATCGACCGCCGCCGACTGCGCGCGGTGACGACCACGGAGCTGCTGACCTGATGCCTTCCTCCACCAAGCACACCGCGGCCCTGCTCGGGGGCGTCCTCCTCGCGGTACTCACCGGTTGTGGCTCCCCCGCCGAGAAGGGGAACGTCGAGGCCGTCGGCAGCGGGGCCGCCCTCCCTCCCGGCAGGGCGGAGGGCCTCACCCCGCCGGGGCTGCCCGGCATGCCACCGGTGCTCGACACCAAGGACGTCTACGCGGCCGACCGGCCGGGGAAGTTCTCCCCGGCCGTCAAGGGCTTCCCGTCCCGGGTGTACGTCCCCAACACCAACTCCGACACGGTCTCGGTGATCGACCCCACGACCTACAAGGTCATCAAGACCATCAAGGTCGGCCGCCAGCCGCAGCACGTCGTTCCGTCCTGGGACCTGAAGACCCTCTGGGTCAACAACGACATCGGTGACAGCCTCACGGCCATCGATCCCGCCACCGGGAAGAAGGGCCGCACGGTACCCGTCTCCGACCCGTACAACCTCTACTTCACCCCCGACGGCAAATACGCCGTGGTGATGGCCTCGATGGATCGTCAACTGGTCTTCCGCGACGCCCACACCATGAAGACCGTCAAGGCCGTGCCGGTCACATGCGGGGGAGTCAACCACGCCGACTTCTCGACGGACGGCCGGTACTTCATCGTCTCGTGCGAGTTCTCCGGTGAACTCCTCAAGGTCGACACGGCGAAGATGGAGGTCGTCGCCCAGCAGAAACTGCCGTTCGGCGGCGCGATGCCGCAGGACGTGAAGCTGTCACCCGACGGCGGCACGTTCTACATCGCGGACATGGTCGCGAACGGGATGTGGGTCCTGGACGGCAAGAATTTCACCACCCCGAAACTGCTGCCCACCGGCAAGGGCGCCCACGGCCTCTACGTCAGCCGTGACTCCAAGGAGATGTACATCTCCAACCGGGGCGAGGGCACCATCTCCGTCTTCGACTTCGCCCAGCGCAAGCTGGTGAAGAAGTGGCACCTGCCGCACGGCGGCAGCCCGGACATGGGCGGAGTCTCCGCGGACGGCAAGGTCCTCTGGCTGAGCGGCCGTTACAACTCCGAGGTGTACGCGATCGACACCGCCACCGGCAAACAGCTCGCCCGGATCCCGGTGGGCAGCGGCCCGCACGGACTCGCCGTCTACCCGCAGCCGGGCCGGTACTCGCTGGGCCACACCGGCGTCTTCCGCTGAACCCGCACGCCCCCGGGGTACGTGCGCCCACCCGGAGCCGCACCGCCGGGACCGTTCACCTCGCGACCCACAGGGCCTCCGAGCCCACCGGCCGGTAGCCCGCCGTCTGGAACGTCCGCACACTGCGGGCGTTCCCGGGCGACTGCTGGGCCCACACCACCGAGTCCGGCACCAGATGCCGGGCCGCCCGCGCCAGCCGCTCGCCCAGGCGACGGCCGCGCGCCTCCTCGGCCACCTCGATCGCCGTCTCCCAGCGCCCCGCGACGCCCCGGCCGAGGATCACCACACTGCCGTCGGCGGACCAGACCCGCACCTCGTCGCGGTACTTCATCGCCCGTGCCACCCGCGGATGGTCCGGGTCCTCGATCTCGCGCAGCGCGATCTCCGGCTCGCCCGGCAGCGCGTCCGCGACCGTGAGCAGATCGATGGTGTTCATGTGCCGGCCGCTCCGGGCCAACAGCGCGCTCAGGAAGTACGGATTCATCGTCGCGGCGAGCGGGTCGCCGGGGGTGGCGGCCAGGACGGCCCGCACCCACTCCGGATCCTCGTCGGTGAACACCACCGAGTGCGCGGTGAACGCCAGCACGCCCGCGTCCCGTGCGTTGGACTGCCCCACCACGGTCGTGGCCCCGTCCGCGGGCGGAAACCGTCCGTGCCCCGCGGCGGTCAGGATCCGTACCAGCGTGTCGTCCATCGGCGTTCCACTCCCCGGGCCATGTCGCGGCCCGCCGGGTGGCGGACCCCCACCCATGATCGACGACCGGCCGCCGCGACCGCCATCCGTCGGGCCCGTTAATCTGACCCCCGTCAGTCAGACACTGGTCGGACTCCGGCCAGGCATGGGTGAGGCATCACGAAGGGGCGGAACTGTGGCGGACATCGAGTCGGCGCGTAAGGCATTCGAGCGGTTCGATCTGAACGGCGACGGGCTCATATCGGCCGCCGAGTACAAGAGCGTGATGGCTCAGCTCGGCGACCCGTACGTCACCGAGCCGGTGGCCCAGGCCGTCATCAACTCGCACGACGCCAACGGCGACGGGCTGCTCACGTTCGACGAGTTCTGGGCGGCGCAGAACAAGGACTGACGGCCGGGAGGACCCCGGCCCGCAGGCCGGGGGCCGCCGAACCGCCGCCTCCGGTCACGGCGACCCGGATACGGCGGGCGCCGGCCGGCGCGGCGGTGTACGGGATGCGGCGGAAGACCGCGACACCCCGCTCCGGCGTGCCGCACCGCCCCCCCGTCAGGCGGCGAAGAACCGTGACAGCGACTCCCGCCGGTCGATCTCCATCAGATCGGGGCGGGTGTAGCGCTCCGCGCGGGCGTGGTAGTCGAAGTCGCCCCTGACCAGCCCGCGGTAGTCCCGTACGCACCGCTCCAGCGCGGCCCGGCTCGGGCCGTGGATCCCGGCCGCCGCTATTTCCTCGATCAGTTCCTTCTCGGCGCGCCGGACCCGTTCCGCTATCTCCGCGAGCTGCGCTCCGGCCTCGTCGACCGCCTCCTGGACAGTTGATCCGTGGTCGCGCTGAATGAGGCGTACCGCATTGTGCTCGTAGCCGAGCAATGCCTCCTTCTCGAAGGAGCAGATGTCGTTGCAGAGCCCCGAATGATCGGTTACGGCGTTGCGCAGGGCGATATAGGCGGGAAGGCTGCGGGCGGATTCCGGAAGGTCGATTCCGGCGGTGATCTCATGCAGGTCCAGGAAGGGCTGCATGGCCACTGAATCCCGCCGGTGCTTCACGAATTCGGCCCTGGTCGGAACCTGCCCGGCGGCCCGCTCCACGGCCTCGGCGTAGTAGGTCCACAGCCAGGCGACCGTGTCCCGCCGGAACTGCCGGATCCAGCGCGTCGGGCGGTCCACGTACGTCCGGGCCCGGAGTCCCGCGAGTGCGTGCTCCATGGCGCCGTGCGGCGGTGCGCCGTCCAGCACGGCCACCAGCCGGTCGATCGCCGCCTCGCACATGCGCGGATCACGTCCGGCGGGTCCGTCGTCGAACTCGTCATCGACGAGGAAGGCCCAGAAGAGCCACTGGCAGAAGAGATCGAGATGCTGCTGCGAGGCAGTGGGGAACATGAGCGATATCCAGAGTTCCGGCCTTGTCCGGATCATCTTCTTGCGGGCCACCGGAGAGAGCGTGAGGCCATTGTTCTCGGCCCATTCCCATGCGGCCTTCCTGGTCTCCTCGATGCCGGGATTGCACCCGGTGCTCGGGAACGGCATATGAAACGCTGGCAGCGCGATCTGGCTCATTGATGCCCCTCGTCGAAACGATGCGGATGAATGATACGAACGTCGAGCTGATCGAATTCACGCGTCGAAGCCATGACGCACGGGGAGACGGGCCGCCCGTTCCCGCCCAGAGACTCACCGCACGAGTCGAGGCGGTCATCCCTGCTCACTCTCCTCCGCCGGGGTCGGGGCATCGGGGCCGGGCTCGCGGGCCCGCGGTGGCGAACGCCCTTGGCACTGGACGGAGGCATCACCATGCGTGACCCCCAGTCAACCCCGAGTGGGCGGGAGAGGGAAGTCATGGGTGACCGAAAATGCGTGGTCGCCAGGGAGGCGTGAACAACTGCGAGCAGCCGACGACCACTTGGGACGATCAACGCATCAACTGTGCGGACGTCCGCGGAACTCGTCGATTTTGCGCCGTTCCGGAGCGGCCCTCGCGACGCCCCGGGCGGGGCCGAGGAGCCCCCTGGCCCGGGGGCCGCTTCACATCGGGCTCAGGGGTCCTTCAGATGGCGCATCAGCCGCTCGAAGTCCTGCCAAAACCCCGGCAGGTCCGACGGGTCGCCCGGTAGCGGGTAGTTCGTGCTCCCCGATCCGTGCGAGGAATTCCTCGGGGAGTTCTACGTGGTGTGTGCGGACGTAGTGTGCGACATCCCGTGAGTTCCCCTGGGACCCGCTGAGTACCTGACCCCGTGGCCAGGTGGTTCTTCCTCCTTGGGGTGCACTGTGGCCTTGTGA